>CBFCWZ010000024.1:0-19874 GCA_965601935.1 uncultured Ilumatobacteraceae bacterium | reverse complement strand
GGCACCCCGAGAGCGGCGGCGGCAGCCTCGAGGACGGTCTCGGCGTGACCCCAGTAGACGTCGGAGCCGACGATGAAGGCCGGCCGCTCGGCCGCGGCGATCATCGAGGCCAGCGTCGCCACGGCATCGGGGTCGGGCTCTTCCCCACGGGTCCCGGACGTGCCGGCGTCGGGCATGGCCCCGCCCTCACCGCCGAACAGGACGTCCATCGGGTAGTCGACGAATGTGGGCCCCCTGTGGGGCTCCATCGCGATCCGGGCCGCCTCGTAGGTGACCGCGGCCGACTGACCGGAGTCGGTGACCGTCACGGCCGACTTGGTGACCGGGTCGAGGATGGGGACGTGGTCGAGTTCCTGCAGCGACCCGGCGCCCCAGCGTCCCTGCGGGGCCCGCCCGCCCATCACCACCATCGGCGACCCGTTGAAGTAGGCCGAGGTCACGGCCGACACCCCGTTCGTGATGCCGGGGCCCGCAGTGAGCGCGGCCAGACCCGGCCGGCGGGTCAGCTTGGCGTAGGCCTCGGCAGCGAACGTGGCCGACTGTTCGTGGCGGACGTCGACGACATGCATCCCTTGGTTGCGCGCCGCCTCGTACAGTGGCCAGATGTGCCCTCCGTTGAGGGTGAACATCACGTCGGTTCCGAACGCTCCCAGCGCGGCGACTGCCTGCTCGCCAGCGTGACCAGTGACCGTTCGAAGCTGCTCTGAACCCATGTCACGGAACCGTAATGCGCGCCTACAGTGAGACCCTGATGGAGGCTGGCGAGATCGACGCCCCCACCGAACGACCGCACAGGTTGTACTGGTGGAAGGAGGCGTTGATCGCGGCCGTCTTCTATGTGATCTACTCCTGGACCCGCAACCAATTCGGTTCGAGCCAGATCGCCGCCGACGGTGTCCCCGAGCAGGCGTTCACCAACGCCGAGCGGCTCATCCGCCTCGAGGCCTGGATGGGGCTCTACCACGAGCAAGAACTGCAGAGCTGGTTCCTCCAGTTCGAGTGGTTCATCCAGTTCTGGAACACCTTCTACGGCACGGCCCACTTCTTCGTCACCATCGGTGTCTTCGCCCTGCTGTTCTTCCGCCGCAAGGACGTCTTCGCCCAGTGGCGCAACACCCTCGCCGCCATGACCGCGCTGGCCATCATCGGGTTCGCCTGGTTCCCGCTGATGCCGCCCCGCCTCCTCGACAAGCCGTGCCCGTGGCCCGAGGACGGCCTGGCGATGCAGCCCGCTCTGCACGCAGCCGGCTCGTGGGGCGGAGAGTGCATCGAGAGCGACCTCCGCGGCGAGGACGGCACGTTCGGCTTCGTCGACACACTCGCCGAGATGGGTGGGCCGTGGTCGTTCGACTCCGAGACGGTGGCCGAGATCTCCAACCAGTACGCGGCAATGCCCAGCCTCCACATCGGCTGGTCCACCTGGTGTGCCCTCGCGGTCTGGCCCCTCCTGCGCCGACGATGGACCAAGGCGGCCGTCCTGCTGTATCCGGCGGCCACCCTGTTCTGCATCGTGGTGACGGCCAACCACTACTGGATCGACGGCATCGGGGGCATCATCGTGTTCGCCGGCGGTACGGCCATCGGGATGGGTCTCCACCGCTGGAACCAGAACCGGCTCGACCGCGCCTGGCAGCGCCGGATGGTGGCGGCGACCCGCCCCGACGCGGCACCGGCGGCTCCTTCCGGGTCACCGGACGACGCACACCAGACGGTGTCGCGTTCCGACGCCGAATGAGTCGTAGGCTCTTCCCACGATGAGTCAGATGCGGTTGAACCCGCTGAACGGGCGTTGGGTCACGATCGTCCCCAACCGCGCCGAGCGGCCGAGCGATTTCGCACCGCGCCACCAGAACGAGGATCTGGGGCGCCCTTGTCCGTTCTGCCCGGGCAACGAGGAAGCGACCGCCCCCGCGGTCGAGAGCACCGAGGCCGACGGGCGCTGGTCGATGAGGGTCATCCCGAACCTCTACCCGGCCTTCGACGGGGACGACCCGTTCTCCGTCCACCACCTCGGACCGGTCCACGTCCAGGCCGAAGCGAGCGGCATCCACGAAGTGTTCGTGTACACCCCCGAGCACGAGGGCGGCCTCCACCTCCTCGACGACGACCACGCCGCCGAGGCGATGCTCATCCTGCAGCGCCGCCTCCGTGAGCACGCCTCGCACCCGTTCGTCCGCTACACCCAGATCATCGTGAACCACGGCCGTGAGGCCGGCGCCTCCATCGCCCACCCGCACAGCCAACTGCTCGGGCTGCCCTTCGTTCCCGGCGAGATCCTCGAGGAGGAGCGGGCCTTCGCCCGGTTCGCCGGCGGGCATCTCCTCACCACCACCGTCGAGGCCGAACTGGCGGTCGACGAGCGGGTCGTCATGGTCGACGACGACGTGATGGTGCTCTGTCCGTTCTGGAGCGGTGTGCCCTACGAGATGTTGATCATCCCGCGCCAGCAGGAGCCCCACCTCCAGGACGCCAGCGACCAGTCACTGGCCGCGGTCGGGAGGGCGATCCGCGATGCGGTGCGCCGACTCAACTCGACCCTCGGCGACGTGGCGTTCAACCTCGGCTTCCACAGCGCGCCCCACCAGCACGGCGGCGAATACCACTGGCATGCCCACCTGTGGCCACAGATCACCACCCAGGCCGGCTTCGAGCGCGGCACCGGAGTGATGATCAACGTCATCGCACCCGAGATCGCCGCCGCGTCCATGCGCGGGGTCACCGCGGCCATCTGATGGCTCGGAATCCGATCCCACGATGAGCGATGTCACCGTCTCGATCGAGATCGATGCGAGCCCCGGCCGTGTCTGGGAGATCGTCGAGCCGATCGAGAGCCACGTCGACTGGATGGCCGACGCCGTCGCCATCCGATTCCAGGGCGAGCAGATCCGCGACGTCGGCACTCTGTTCGACTGCGACACCAAGGTCGGCCCGGTCCGGCTCACCGACCGCATGGAGATCACCCGCTGGGAGCCCGCCACCGACGAACCGCCCTCCAACGGCGCGATGGGGGTCACCCACCGGGGCGTCGTCACCGGCCATGGGGTGTTCTCGATCGAGCACACTCCCCGCGGCACCACCCGCTTCACGTGGTCGGAGGATCTCGTGTTCCCGTGGTGGCTCGGCGGCAGGCTCGGCCAGACGGTCGCAGGGCGCTTCGTCCTCGGCCCCATCTGGCGCCGCAACCTGGCGGCCCTGAAGTCGAGGGTCGAAGCCGGCTGACGTCGGCTCAGCCCGGACTGGGCGCGGCGAGCCAGACCATCGACATCGGCCCGAGGTCGAGCATCGCCGACGAACCCTGGCCCTGCCATGGATCCTGCCGCGCGGGAACCGTGCCGGTGTCGACGCCGCGGTGACCACTGCCCCAGAAGGCGGCAGCATCGGTGTCGAGGACCACGGACCAGTCGCCACCCCAGGGCAGGCCGGCCTTGTAACCGGGGCGGGGCATCGGGGTCAGGTTGGCGAGACAGGCGAGGGCGGCCGAACCGTCACGATCCCAGCGGAGGAAGCCGTAGACGCTGTGGTCGGCGTCGTCCGCCTCGAGCCAGGTGAAGCCGCCGGGGTCGGGATCGCGGATCCAGAGCGCCGGCCACTCGTCGGACACACGATTGAGCGCCTCGAGCAGGTCCCGCACCCCTCGGTGGGCGGCATGCTCGAGGAGGTGCCAGGGCAACTCTGCGGCGTCGTTCCATTCCTGCCACGGGGCCAACTCGGCACCCATGAACAGCAACGGGGAACCCGGGATCGCCCACTGCCAGGCGAGGAGGGCCCGCAACCCCGCGAAGCGCTGCCAGTCGTCTCCGCCCATCTTCGAGAGCAGGCTGCCCTTGCCGTGCACGACCTCGTCGTGGCTGAGGGGCAGCACGAACCGCTCGCTGTACGCATACAACTGGGAGAACGTCAGCTCACCGTGGTGGTAGCGGCGGTGGACGGGGTCGAGGGAGAAGTAGTCGAGCGTGTCGTGCATCCACCCGAGGTCCCACTTGTGGCTGAAGCCGAGCCCGCCGTCGGCCGTCGGGGTCGTGACCCCACCCCAGGCCGTGGATTCCTCGGCGATCATCAGCACGTCGGGGAACTCGTCGCCGACGATCGAGTTGACTTCCTGGAGGAACGAGATCGCCTCGAGATGCTCCCGCCCGCCGTGCTCGTTCGGTGTCCACCCGCCCTCCTCGCGCGAGTAGTCGAGATAGAGCATCGAGGCGACCGCGTCGACACGGAGGCCGTCGACGTGGAACTCGTCGAGCCAGTAGAGGGCATTGGCCACGAGGAAGTTGCGTACCTCGCGGCGGCCGAAGTCGAACACGTACGTGCCCCAGTCGGGGTGTTCGCCCCGCTGCGGGTCGGGGTGCTCGTAGAGCGCGGTGCCGTCGAAGCGGCCGAGGCTCCAGTCGTCGCGCGGGAAATGCGCCGGCACCCAGTCGACGATGACACCGAGACCACGGCCGTGCATGTCGTCGACGAAGCGCCGGAGGCCGTCCGGATCACCGAACCGTGCGGTCGGAGCGAAGTAGCCGGACACCTGGTAGCCCCATGACCCGCCGAACGGGTGCTCCGCGATCGGCAGCAGTTCGACGTGGGTGAAGCCGAGTTCGGCGACGTGGTCGCCCAGTTGGTGGGCGAGGTCGTCCCAGGTGTCGACCCCCCGCCGCCACGAACCCAGATGCACCTCGTAGATGCGCATGGGGGCATCACCTTGCAGCACCGCGCCACGGCCCAGCATGTAGTGGTCGTCGGTCCACTCGTGTTCGGACACGGCGGGGATCACACTGGCGTCACTCGGTGGCAGCTCGGTGCGTCGCGCCATCGGGTCGGCCTTACGGAGCGTGCGTCCCTCGGACGTGACGACCTCGAACTTGTAGCACTGCCCGGGGCGAGCTCCCGGGCACACGCCCGTCCACAGCCCGGTCGGGCCATCGGCCTCCACCCGCTCCATGGCGTCGGGGCTCCAGTCGTTCCAGTCGCCGACCACCGAGAGGTGTGCCGCGTGCGGAGCCCAGACCGTGAACCTCACGGCCGAAGGGCCCTCGGAGCCTGGACCGAGCATCTGCGGCCCGAGGAGTTCCCACAGCCGCCGGTGGGTTCCTTCGGCGAAGAGATGCAGGTCGAGCTCCCCGATCGGGGGGTCCACACTGCTCATCGACCCCAGGGTAGGGTGCGCGGGCGTGCGCGTGTTGATGCTCTCGTGGAAATATCCGCCACAGACCACCGGTGGGATCGCCGCCCACGTGGCGGGCCTCAGCGCGGCACTCGGTGCTGCCGGCCACGAAGTGGTCGTCCTCACCATCGCCGACCGTCGCGCCGACGTCGAGGCGGAGTCGGTCGGCAACGTACGCGTGCGGAGGGCCAAGATCGATCTGCCGTGGCTCCCCGCCGACAAGCCCCTCGCCCGCACGGCCTCGGCCAACCACGCGCTCACCGCACTCGGCGCCACGCTCGACAACGAGTCGGGTGGCTGGAAGCCCGACGTCATCCACGGTCACGACTGGAACGTGGGATGGGCCGCCGACACGCTGGCAGCCATCCACGACGCGCCGTTCGTCCTCTCGATGCACGGCACCGAGCGGATCCGCCACGGAGGACATCTTCCGCCCGGGACACCCACCGACATCAGCTCGATCGAGTGGTGGCTGGCGTTCCGCGCCGACCGCCTGATCTCGTCGACGCGGTTCATGGTCGAGCAACTGGTGACCGGTTTCGAGCTGGCGCCGGAGCGGGTCGAGCGGATCCCCAACGGGATCGACCCCGAGCGCTGGGCCCGGCGGCCCGAAGGCCAGTCGGACCATGAGCGGGGCCATCACGTCGTCACGTGGGGTCGCGTGCAGTTCGAGAAGGGTTTCCAGGTCCTCGCCCGAGCGATCAACCAGGTACGGGCCTCGATCCCCGACGTGCGCTGCACCATCGCCGGACGAGGGTCGTACCTGCCGGAGTTGCAGACCCAGATCGACGTGGAAGGTGTGAGCGACCTGATCGACCTTCCCGGCTACCTCGCCGACGACACGCTCCACGAACTCGCCCGCAACGCCGGCTGCGTGGTGATCCCCTCCCTGTACGAGCCCTTCGGGATCGTGGCCCTCGAAGCGCTCGCGGCCGGAGCCCCACTCATCGTGGCGCACACCGGAGGGCTGGCGGAGCTGGTCGACGGCACCGGTGCCGCGCTCACCTTCGAACCCGGCAACTCGGATGACCTCGGCCGATGCATCGACCGCGTCCTGCGCGACCCGGCGCTCGGCGATGAGATGACGGCGAACGCCCGTGAGCTGGTACATCGCAGGTTCGCCTGGGACGCGATCGCCACCGAGACGGCCGCCGTCTACCACTCCGTCTGCGAACAGCGTCGCTGACCGGGCCGGGACACTGTCACACCCGATGTGGACCGCGTTCGACGCCGGTACTCTCACGGCCAATGCGTCCCCACCACCATTTCCATCTGGTCGCCGAGATCCCCGAACCGCTGCGACCGATCGACACCCTCGCCCGCAATTACCGCTGGTCGTGGGACCGTCGCCTCGCGTCCGTGTTCGACCGTCTCGACGGTGCCCCGGAAGGCGCCACGTGGCGCTCCGCCGGCCAGCACCCCGTCCAACTGCTGGAGCACACCTCGCCGGCCTGCTGGGAGGAACTGGCCGCCGACGAGGCCTACGTCGCCGACGTCGCCGACGCGGCGGCCCGCCTCCGGTCCGCTCTCGACGGCCCGTCCTGGTTCGGTGAGCGCCGCGACTCCCCGCTCGACCTCGTTGCGTACTTCTCCCCCGAGTTCGGCATCACCGACGCCCTTCCCCAGTATTCGGGCGGTCTCGGCATCCTCGCCGGCGACCACCTGAAAGCGGCCTCCGATCTGGGTGTGCCACTGGTCGGCATCGGCCTCTTCTACACCGAGGGGTACTTCCACCAGGAGCTGTCGGCCGACGGGTCGCAGAGCGAACGCAACGACCACCTCGATCCGACCGAGCTGGCGCTCTCCCCCACCGGCATCGACGTGATCGTCGACCTCGCCGGTGTCGACGCGGTCGTCCGCGTGTGGCGGGCCGACGTGGGCCGGGTGCCCCTCTACCTGCTCGACACCAATCTCCCCGAGAACCCACCCGAGGTGGCGGCCGTCACCAACCGCCTCTATGGAGGCGACGAGCAGCACCGTCTGCGCCAGGAGATCATCCTCGGCATCGGCGGGGTCCGCGCCCTCCGTGCACTCGGGCTCCACCCCAGCACCTACCACATGAACGAGGGCCACGCCGGATTCCTCGGCCTGGAACGGGTGCGCGAGTGGATCGACGACGGTCTTCGCTTCGACGAGGCCATCTCCGCAGTGCGGGCCGGCGGTGTGTTCACCACCCACACACCGGTGCCGGCAGGAATCGACCGCTTCCCCCGGGAGCTGTTCGAGCAGTACTTCACGACCTTCGCCGAGGACTGTGGCGTCGAGTTCGACGAGCTCTTCCAGCTCGGACGCCGCGACGACGAACCCGACGGGAAATTCAACATGGCGGTCCTCGGCCTGCGCATCGCCGCCCGCCGCAACGGTGTGGCCAAGCTGCACGGCGAGGTGTCGCGCTCGATGTTCGGCCCGCTGTGGCCCGATCTCCCGTCGGCACAGACCCCGATCGGCCACGTCACGAACGGTGTGCACGCCCGCTCCTGGGTCGGCGACGAGGTCGATGCACTGTTGACCGAATCGATCAGCGACGACTGGCACCTCGCGCCGGCCGACGACTGGGCCCGGGTCGAGGAGATCGACCACGGACGGATCTGGGAGACCCGTTCCGCCGGGCGCCGGGAGCTGGTCGACGAGGTCCGCCGCCGGCTCGGCAACGACCTGCTCGATCCGGACATCCTCACCATCGGATTCGCCCGTCGCTTCGCCACCTACAAGCGAGCCAACCTGCTGCTCGGCCAGATCGAACGCCTGAAGGCCCTGCTCACCGACACCGACCGTCCGATCCAGTTCGTGTTCGCCGGCAAGGCCCACCCTGCCGACGGACCCGGCAAGGATCTCATCCGACAGATCCACCGCGTCACCCGCGACAGCGAGGTCGGTCACCGCTTCGTGCTGCTGCCCGACTACGACATCGGGATCGCCCGCACGATGTACCACGGATGCGACGTCTGGCTGAACACACCGCGCCGCCCGATGGAGGCCTGTGGCACGAGCGGGATGAAGGCCGCCCTGAACGGCTGCCTCAACCTGTCGATCCGCGATGGATGGTGGGACGAGATGTCCGACGGCGAGAACGGTTGGGACCTCCCCTCCTTCGAGGACGAACCCGACCACGTCCGACGTGACCGCCGCGAGGCCGACGCCGCGTACGAGGTGCTGGAGCAGCAGGTGATCCCGCTGTTCTACGACCGCGGGGAGGACGGGGTTCCCCACGGCTGGGTGGAGCGGGTCGCCGACAACTGGGCGAGCCTCGGTTGGAACGTGATCGCCGGGCGGATGGTCCGCGACTACGTGACCGACTACTACGAGCCGGCTGCCGCGTCGGCGCACCGCACCGAAGGCGACGGGGCCGCAGTGGCCAAGGACCTCACCGCGTGGACGGACGGCGTCACCGAGGCGTGGCCGACGGTGTCGATCGAATTGCTGACCGACCAGTCGACCCTCGCCGACGGCGACATCCACGCATCGCGCACCGTGACGGCCCGGGTCGATCCCGGCGAACTAGGTGCCGACGAGTTGCTGGTGCAGCTGCTGCACGGGCCGCTCGACAGTCAGGGCGACTTCGTCACGGCTGCCATCGAGGCGCTCGACATGGAGGCGGTCGGCGACGGCGTGTACCGGGCGTCGTTCGAGCCGGACTCGGCGGGTGCATGGGGCGTGACGGTGCGGACGATCCCGGTCCATCCGGCCCAGGTCAGCCCGTACGACACCGGGCTCGTCACGTCCGGCTAGTGCTCACGACCGGGGAGGTTGTCCCTGGCGAACACACCGAGCCCGACCGCTGGATACGCTCGCGGCGTGTCCGACCGCGTCGCCGCGGCGCCGAGCGGTGCCCGAGCCCAGATCATCGCGTTCAGCGCGCTCCTCGCGTCGCTGGCGGCCGGCTACGGCGTCCTGTTCACGATCGTCGACGACTACAAGAACGAGTACGGGATCTCCGAGGCAGCCGTCGGGCTGATCATCGGGATCGGCTTCTTCAGCGCGTTCCTGTCCCAGTTGCTGGTCGCGCCGTTCGCGGATCGCGGCCACGCCCGGGCCGTCGTGTTCGGCGGTGTCGCGGTCGCGGTGATCGGGCTCGTGCTGATGGCGTCGGGCACGTCTCTCGTCCCGATCCTGATCGGGCGATTCGTCAACGGTCTCGGGATCGGCGCGGTCAATCCTGCCGCCCGCCGGATCGTGATCCTCGCCGACCCCCAGAATCTGGGACGCAACCTCGGCTGGCTGCTGTCCGCCGAAGTGTTCGGGTTCGCCATGGGGCCGGTGGTGTCGGCGGTGCTGGTGCCCGTTTTCGGGATCCCGGCGCCCTTCTACACGATCGGCGCCCTCACGCTCGTGCTCGCACTTGCGGTGTCCGGGGTGCGGGTCGACGAGAGCACCGACGCCCCATCCCAGCGGCTCGCCTTCGACCTCCTGCGCATCCGACCATTCGCCGGAGCGGTGGTGATGGCCACGGCCGTCTTCGTCATGATCGGCGCGTTCGACGCGCTGTGGGCCCTCGTCCACGACGAACTCGGCACCACAGAGTGGCTGGCCAACCTCGGCATCGCCCTGTTCGCTCTCCCCCTGATCTTCCTCGGCCCCATCGGCGGCCGTCTGGCGCAGCGGGTGGGCCCGTTCCGCCTGGGGTCGCTCGGGCTCACCCTCGGCGCCCTCTTCATGGCCTCCTACGGACTGCTGCCCACCGGCGGGCTGATCTTCGCCGTTGCGATGGGCCATGCGCTCGCCGACGGGCTCACCATCTCCAGCACGGGCGTCGCCGCGGGGATGACCGTGCCCGACGATCGCCAGGCCGGCGCGCAGGGCATCCTCGGCGCGGCTCAAGCGGTGATGGCGGGCCTGATGGCTGTCGTGACAGGGGCGGTGTACGAGCACTTCGGGCGCACCACCGCCTATCTCACGTGTTCGGTGGTGATGCTGTCGATGGTCGCCACCGGCGCGTGGCTGGCCCGGTCCGCGTGGGGCCTGCACGGGGAACCGGTCGAGCTGGGAGAGTCGGAGATACCCAGCCCGGCAACGGTCAGCGACCGGTGAACTGGGCTTTCCCGGGCCCGTTCTCGAGGAAGCTCTTCACGCCGATCTGGGAGTCGTCGGTGCCGAACACCTCGACGAATCCGGCCTGTTCGAGCTTCAGTGCATCGGGGAGGGGCAGGTCGAGGCCTTCGTCGACGAGCCGCTTGGCGATCCCCTGTCCGACCGCCGGCCCCTTGGCGACCTCGGCGGCCAACTCGAGGGCTCGGGTGTGGAGGTCGTCGTGCGGCACGACTTCGTCGGCGAGGCCGATCCGCAGTGCCTCGTCGGCCTTCACCTGACGCCCCGTGATGCACAGCTCCTTGGCCCGGCTCGGGCCGACCAGGCGCGGCAGGCGCTGGGTGCCACCGCCGCCGGGCACGATGCCGAGCAGGATCTCGGGTTGGCCGAACACGGCCCGCTCCGAGGCGATCCGATAGTCACAACCGAGAGCCAGTTCACAACCGCCCCCGAGAGCGAAACCACCGACCGCAGCGATCACGAACCGTGGCAGCGCTGCGACGGCGTCGATTGCACCGTGGATGGTGGCCGAGATCGGTCCGGCCTCCTCGGGCCCACCGAACTGGGAGATGTCGGCACCGGCGGCGAAGATGCGCTCACCACCGGTGACGACGACGGCAGCAGGCAGATCGGCAGCCAACTCGTCGGCGGCCCGATGGATCTCGGTGACCAACTCGACGGAGAGCGCGTTCACCTTCCCGTTCTTCAACGTGAGAACGGCGACCCCGTTCTCCTCCCGCTCCAACGACAACAGT
Organism: uncultured Ilumatobacteraceae bacterium; assembly: GCA_965601935.1. Classification (GTDB taxonomy): domain Bacteria; phylum Actinomycetota; class Acidimicrobiia; order Acidimicrobiales; family Ilumatobacteraceae; genus CBFCWZ01. The sequence goes on along the minus strand of CBFCWZ010000024.1, from coordinate 8,942 downwards.
TCGTACATGCGAGAAGTCTCGCGAACGTCGTGACCGCGAACGGTGTCAGACACCTGTTGCAGGTTCGTGTTGCAGGTTGGGGAGTCGGTCGCGAAGGCGGTCGGACGGAACGGTCACGCGTTGATGCCGGAGAGCATTTCGTCGGCGGCCGACCACGGGTCGGTGTGGCGGGCCACGACCTCGTCGGTGAGCTCGTCCCAGCGATCACCGGTGCAGATCTGACGGGCCCTCCGGCCGAGCCGCTGGGTGACGATCTCGCGCAACTCCTCGCGCATCCGGAACTCACGGCGACGGGCCAGCTCTCCCGATCGTCGCGCCCACTCGCGATGGGACCGCACGGCATCCCACAGATGATCGATGCCCTCGCCCGACGTGGCCACGGTCGGCACGATCGGAGGTCGCCACGCCTCGGGCGGCAGGTCAGAGAGATCGAGCATCTGCATGAGGTCGCGGGTGGTCTCGTCGACACCCTTGCGGTCGGCCTTGTTGATGACGAACACGTCGGCGATCTCCATGAGACCGGCCTTGTTGGCCTGAACACTGTCACCCCAGCCGGGGTTCACCACCACGACCGTGGAGTCGGCCTTGCCCGCCACCTCGACCTCGACCTGGCCCACACCGACTGTCTCGACCAGGATCCACTTCCGCCCGATCGCGTCGAGGAGGCGCACTGCCTCGGGCGTGGCGAGCGAGAGACCTCCGAGATGCCCACGGGTGGCCATCGACCGGATGTAGACACCGGGGTCGGTGGCGTGATCCTGCATCCGCACGCGGTCGCCGAGGATCGCCCCGCCGGTGAATGGCGACGAGGGGTCGATGGCGAGCACCGCCAACTCGAGTTCGAGCGACCGCAAATGGCCGATGAGAGCTGACGTGAGGGTGCTCTTGCCGGCGCCAGGTGCACCGGTGAGCCCGACCGTGTACCCCGAACCGCTCTCCGGGTGGGCCAGACGGCCGACGGTACGAGCATCGTCGTCGCCGCGTTCGATGAGCGACAGCAGGCGGGCGAGCGCCGAGCGATCGCCACTGCGAGCGGCGGTGAAGAGCTCTTCGGGTGGCCTGCGCCGTCGGCTCACGCCGCGGCCTCGGCCACGTTCACCACTTCGATGGCTCCGTCGACGCGATCGCGCATGATGCGCTCGATGCCGGCCTTCAGGGTCTGCGTGGAGGCGGGACAGCCGACACAGGCACCGACCAGTTCCACTTCGACCACTCCGGTGTCCTCGTGGACGTCGTGCAACACGATGTCGCCCCCGTCGGCCTGGAGGGCCGGGCGGATGACCTCGACGGTGGCTTCGACCTGTTCGCGCATGGCCCCCACATTCAACCAGCAGACTCGCCCCGAACGTCGAGATCAGCCCCGCTGCAGACCTCGGAGATCTCTCTCCGAGAGGTGAAGACCGTACGATCGGTGGTCGTGGTCCAGACGTTCACCACCGCGCTGCTCGCCCACCAGGGCGGCTGGGATGAAGTGCTGCTGGTGGTCGGCCCGCTCGTCACCATCGTGGGGATCGTGCTGGTGGCCAAGGCCCGGATCGACGAGGGCGCCGATCACCCCGTCAGCTGACGCGCTCGATCTGGGCGCCGACACCATGGAGGCGGCCGACGAGATCGTCGTAGCCGCGGTCGATGTGGCGCACCCCGGTGATCCGTGTCTCGCCCTCCGCTGCGAGGCCGGCGACCACCATGGCCGCCCCGGCGCGGATGTCGTGGGCCTTCACCGGGGCGCCCGACAGGCGCGGCACGCCGCGCACCACCGCGTGGTGACCGCTCGTGCGGACGTCGGCGCCCAGCCGCTGCAGCTCCTCGACGTACCGGAAGCGACCCGGATAGAGGTTCTCGGTCACGATCCCGACCCCGTCGGCCACGGCGAGCATCGTGATGATGAGGGGCTTGTAGTCGGTGGCGATGCCCGGGTACGGCAGGGTCGCCACGTCGATCGAGCGCAGCCGTTCCGGTGCGGTGGCGATCAGCCCGCCACTCGTGGACTCGAGTTCCATCCCCATGTCGGAGAAGCGCTCGAGCAGCATCGTCATGGTCTCGGGGCGGGCGCCACGGATGTCGAGAGAGCCGCCGGCAACCGCCACCGCCGCCACATACGTGGCGGCCTGGATGCGGTCGGGAACGGTGCAGTGGGCGATGGGCCGAAGGGCACTCTGGTCGACGCCTTCGATCACGAGCGTGGAGGTACCGATTCCGTCGATCCGGGCACCCATCGCCGAGAGGAAGCTGCACAGGTCGGCGATCTCCGGCTCACGTGCCGCGTTGTCGATCCGGGTGACGCCGTCGGCCAGTACCGCGGCGGTCATGAGGTTCTCGGTGGCCCCGACGCTGGGGAAGTCGAAGGTGATGTCGGCTCCGTGCAACCGGTCGGCGTACGCCTCGAGGTAGCCGTGGCTGAACTTGAACGTGGCTCCCATCGCCTCGAGCCCGGCGATGTGCATGTCGATCGGCCGGGCACCGAAGTCGTCGCCGCCCGGCATGGAGAGCCGGACGTGACCACAGCGCGTGAGCAGTGGACCGAGCACGTTGATCGAGGCGCGGATGCGCTCGACCAACTCGTACGGCGCGACCGGCGTGATCGACCCGGTGTTGGTCATCGTGAGTTCACCGGGTGCGGTGGCAACGGTCTCGACCCCGATGGCTCGGAGGAGGTCGGCCATGATGCCGACATCGACGATCTCGGGAACGTTCGTGAGGTGGAAGTCGCCGTCGCAGAGGAGTGTCGACGCCATCAGCTTGAGCACGGAGTTCTTGGCACCCGGGACCTCGATCTGGCCGTCCAACGGGCCGCCGGCGCGCACCACGATCGCATCGTCCACTGGGTCGGGGCCGCCGAGGGTGTTCATCAGCCCACCAGTATGCTCCGAGCGTGGCGTCCGGCGGTCGCACTCTCACGATGCGGTGGCCGAATCAGAGCCCGCACGCCGAACGCGTCGCTCAACCGCGCGACGACATCGTCAGGGAGACCCTCGATCCGTCATCGCCGGACGACGGCGGCGAGCAGGCGGAAAAGGCCCTGCTCACGTCCCGCACCGACCTGCGGTTCGTCCAGGGTCACGGCCCCTTCGCGAACTACGAGCGCACGGTCCGGGTGGACGAGGACCGGATCGTCGAGCACACGAGATACCGGCTGCGCGTGCCGTGGTTCGGCTGGATGTTCCAGCAGCCTGTGCGCGGCGTCCTCGCCCGGCGCCTGAAGCCGGACGGATGGTGGACCCCTCCCGACCGGCTCGACGCGACGCAGATCCTCGTCCTCGGCCTGCTGGCCGCGGCGTCGATGAGCGCCGCGTTCGTGAACACGCTCTTCACCCAGACCGTCAACTTCGCGGCCGACGAGTTCGGCGTGAGCGACACCGCGATCGGGGTGGCTGGAGCCGTGGTGCGGGCGGGGATCGTGATCGCGCTGCCCGCCGCCGTGGTGGCCGACCGCATCGGGCGACGACGAGTGATCGTGGTCGTCGCCTGGCTGGGACCGCTGTTGTCGCTGTCGGGCGCACTGGCACCGAGCTTCCCCGTGCTCGTCGCCACCCAGACACTCGCCCGGCCGATGGGCATCGCGCTCGCCTTCCTCATCGGCGTGGTGGCGGCCGAGGAGATGCCGCGCAACAGCCGCGCCTACGCCGTCAGCCTGATGGCGATGGCGAGCGGGTTCGGTGCCGGAATCGCCGTCCTCTCGCTGCGGCTGGCCGACATGGGCGACAGCGGATGGCGGCTCGTCTACCTGGTGGCGGCCGTGTGGTGTGTCGTGGCGCTCGACCTCGGCAGGAGGCTCCCCGAGACCCGACGATTCGAGGCAGCCCACATCACCGTGTCCGAACGACCTCCGCGGCTCGACCGCCACCGCCTGGGCCTGCTCGCCGCGGTCGCGTTCCTCAGCAACATCCTCGTCGCCGCCGCGAGCTTCTTCCAGAACAACTATCTCACCGACATCCGCGGGTTCTCCGGCGGCATGATCGGGATCTTCTCGATCGGCGTGGGCACCCCCGCTGCGGTCGGCCTCATCATCGGCGGCCGACTCGCCGACACCAGCGGCCGACGGCGGCTGATCGCGGTGGCCCTCCCGCTCTCGACCATGTTCGTGGTCGCCGCGTTCGCCGTCGGCGGTCCACTGCTCTGGCTCTTCGCTCTCCTCGGAGGCTTGTTCGGGAGCGCCGCCTGGCCCGCGCTCGCGGTCTACCGGGCCGAGCTCTTTCCCACCAGCAATCGGAGTCGCGCCGCCGGCCTCATCACGGGCGCCGCGCTCATCGGTGGGATCATCGGCCTGGTCGCCACGGGGTGGCTGCTCGACGCGGGATGGTCGTACGCGTCGGTGATGACCACCTTGGCGGTCGGCCCGGCCATGGTGACCCTCCTCGTCATCGTGGCGTTCCCCGAGACCGCCCATCTCGAGCTCGAGGAGCTGAACCCGGAGGATCGCCCGATCGACCTCTCGGGGACCTGAGCGGACCGGTCAGGCGAGATCGCTCACGAACCGCTCGACGGCTTCGGCGATCTCGTCGTCGCAGCCCTTCAGATCGTGGCGCTTGCCCTCGAGCCACAGGTGTTCGACCGGCGCGGCGATCGTGGCCGTCCACTTCTCGAGCTCCTCGGGAGTTCCGAACGGATCCTTCGTACCGCTGATGAACATGCAGGGCACCGAGATGTCGGGCAGATGCTCCACGCGCAGCTTCTCGGGCCGGCCCGGCGGGTGGAGTGGGTAACAGATCGCCACGAGACCGGCGAGGCGGGCCACCGGACCGGCCCCGTCGACGTCTGCAGCGACCATGGTGGCCATCCGGCCACCCATGGACCGGCCCCCCATCACGACGGGACCGCGTCGTCGGGAGAAGCCGGCGAGGTCGTCACGGATCGACGCCATCAGCTTCGGTGCACGGTCGGGTGCCTTGCGCCCTTCCTTGCGGTACGGGAAGTCACAGCGGCTCACCGAGGCGCGGCGGCCGAGCCGCTCCTCCACTGCGACGAGGCTGGAGTGATTCCGGTCCGAGCCCGCACCGGGGTACAGCAGAACGGTGGGAGGCGCCATGGGCCGGAGCGTAGACCTCGTGGAGGCGACCCTCAGCGACCGACCATGAGGATGCGACGCGCTTCAGCGAGGTCGCTCATCGCCTTCGCCGCGTCGGCGCCGTCGGCACCGTGGTCGGGATGCACGTCACGCATCCGCCGTCGGAACGCGGTCGTGACCTGGCGTCTGGACGGTGTCGCGATGTCCGAGGCGAAGCCGAGGACCGACAGGGCCCAGCCGTGCGGATCGGCGAGAGCCTCCAGTTCGACGGCCTGCGAACCGGCGAGGTGGGCGATGAGGGCCGGACCGATCGGCCCTCGCCAACGGGCGGCCTTCTGCAGAACGGGAGCGAGCGCGCGGCGGTGCTCCGGGGCGAGTCGTTCGACGGCGTAGATGGCGCCGAGGATCTGTGCGAGTTCGGTGCCGTTCGTCGTGAAGTCGAAGGAGATGTCGTCACCACTGCCGACGAGACGGTGGGCGCTGTGCGACAGGCCGTGACGGTCGGCCTGGAGGCGGTGACGGAGGCGGGGTTGCACGACCCTCGTCCCGTCGCCGACCTGTCGGATGAGGCGATGGATGTCGGGCACCAGGTCGTCGTTGACCCCCTGCAGATGGGATGCCACGACCGAGCCCAGCAAGAGCCCGCCGAATCCCGGCGCCGGGTCCACCGGCAGCACCATGTGGCCGAGCGCGACGCGACGCGTCGGCTGGGCGGGCCGGGAGTGGAAGATCTCGAGCTCTGCGAGCAACACCGACCCGGACGCTATCGACCCTCCGCCCTCGCGGGGCTCGGGCCGACGTTCTGGTCGAGACCGGTGCGGACCGGCCCTCCCGTTCCTCGACCGAAACGAGGACGGTTCAGACGAACGGACGCAGGACGTCGCGGAGGGTGGCGGCGAGTTCGCCCACTTCGGGAGCGTCGTCGGCGGCGGCGCCACGGGAGTCCCCGGAGTCCTGTCGGATCCGGGCGACGATGCTCTCCACCTGTTCCACCGCGGTCGCCCAGGTGCGTGGCGCGAACGCGTACGGCGGGACCTCGGGGCGGATCTGCGGATCGAGGTCGATGAGGGTGGTTCGTGATCTGGCATCGAGCGGGTCGCGGGCCAGTCGGTCGGCAGCGAGGAAGATCGAGCTGAGCGCACCGTCGGGCGGTTCCTCGGCCGGTGACTCGTCGGCGGTGAGGAGCTCGCCCGCTTCGATCGCGTCGAGCAGGTCGTCGACGGCGTCCTCGGCGTCACGAGCGACGATGACCGTCGCACCCTCCCACCGGAACGGGACCTCGGAGTCGACGAGCGACTCGGTGAGCACGGCACGATCGGCATCGGTCCATTCGTCGAGGCCGAACTCGGTGGACTCCGCGTCGGCCTCGAGCACGATCGGAAACGGCCCGAGCTGCTCCTCCAGACGCTCGAACAGCGCGTCGACCTGGCCCTCGACGAGTTCGGGAACGATCAACTCCTCGCCGTCCCAGGAATGGGGCAGATCGGCGCCGGCGAGCGCCTCCGAGAGCTCTGCGCGCTGGTCCCACGTCCACGCGCCGAGGTCGTAGTGCACCTTGACCACGGTCGGGTCGGCGGGGTCGAACTCGAACAGCTGACCCGCTCCCGCCTGATCCTGCTGGCGTTCCTCGGTCTTGCGGTTCACGAAGGCCACGGCGGCACGCTATCCGTCAGCCTGGGGAAAGGGCGGTCGCAGTGGCGAGGAATGCCTCGGTGCGGGCGTACTCGTCGCGCACGTTGGCGGGGTCGCGGAAGCCGTGTCCCTCGCCCTCGTACTCGATCAGTTCGACCGCACCGCCGGCGGACTCGACGGCAGCGACGAGGCTGCGACTCTGTTCGACCGGCACCACGGGATCATCGGCGCCGTGGAAGACGAGGAGTGGGCCCTGGATCCGCGCCGCACGGTGCAGAGGCGACAGTCGCCGGAACAAGTCGGCGTCGTCGGACCGGCCCACCAACGTGTCGGTGTAGTGGGCCTCGAAGCGGTGCGTGACCTCGGCCAGCGCCCGCAGGTCGCTGACCGGGTAGGACGCGACACCTGCACCGACGAGGTGGGAATGGTCGGCCAGCACGCCGAGCACGGTGAGACCACCTGACGAGCCACCCATCACCGCAGTGGTCTCCGGCGTGGCCCAGCCCCGTTCGTGGGCATTGCCGATGAGGGCGGCGGTGTCGTCCACGTCGAGGCGGCCCCACGCGCCGTTGAGCGCTCGTTGGTAGGCGCGACCGTGGCCGGTGGTGCCGCGCGGGTCGACGACGAGCACGTCCCACCCCCGGCTCCACCAGTAGGAGATGCGCGGTCGGAACTCGACGAGCCACTGATCGGTCGGCCCGCCGTGGACCCAACAGAGCAGTCGGCCCCGATCGGCGGAGTACCGACGCGCACGGAGGACGATGCCGTCGGACTCGACCGACACGGGTTCCGGCTCGGGGAGATCGAGTTCGTCCCACGCCGCTGCAGGGCCGACGGCCAGCACGGACCGCACGCCGGAGTCGTCGTAGCGGACGATCTGGGTCGGGGTGCGAGCACCCGAGCGGAGCGCGGTGATGGAGTCGCCCACCCATTCGATCTGGCCGTGGACGCCGCGCCCGAGCGAGGTGACCCCTCCGGTGGCCACGTCGGCGACGCAGAGACGGCCGTGCCCCTCTTCGTTGCGGTTGAACGCGATTCGCCTGCCATCGGGGGACGGGGCATACGACCTCTGACCCATCCCCCACGTCGGTCCCGCGTGTTCGAACGACTCGTCCACGACCGGGCGCGCCGCCAGGTGGACGTTCAGCCATCCTGTGCCGTCCTGCACCTCCAGGGGCCGACCGTCGGGGTGGAATCTGGGTTGTTGGACGGCGGGGCCCTCACGACTCCGTTCGATCCCTCGGGCGACCCCGTCGGAGAGGTGCACGGCGACGCGCTGCGAGCCGTCCCACGGCATGTCGGGCGGACTCCATCCCTGCCACACGACCTGTGTCATGTCGGGCGACACGCACGGGTCGAAGCAGAACTCGTCGGCACCGTCGTCGAGGCGAACGGCGTGGAGGTCGGTGGAACCACCGGATCTGTCGATCATCCACACCTCGGCTTCGTCGACGGCCACGACGACGAACGACCCGTCGGTGGCGACATCTGGGGCACGGGTGGACCGTTCCCACGACGTCAGCCGGCGAGACGAGCCGTCGAGGCCGACCTCCCAGATCTCGCCGTCGACGGCGGAGTAGACGAGGGCGCGGGAATCGGGTGCCCAGGCGAGGCATCCACCTCCCAGTCCTCGGCCCGGCAGCGGGTCGACAGGTGTCGCCATCAGCCGCTCGGGACCGCCGTGAGCAGGGATGATGAGGATTCCGGAGGAGGACCGCCACCGCTGCACGAAGGCGACGAAGCGGCCGTCGGGCGACGGGCGGGGCTCGGTGAGTTCACGGCCCGACAGCACGAGATCGAGCGGGATGGGGTCGAGCTCGGCGGCAACCATCTGCGGGACTGTAGGGGTCCTCACGGAAACTCGCTTGATCCGATGCTCCTCGCTTCGTCACACTTCTCCCATTGACCGAGTTCGACCCCACGAGGAGGTGACTGCGATGACGACCACGACGATGTTCCGGGCCACCGGAGGCAACGCCGACGCGCGGCTGATCGCGGTCACCCCGTGCGCGGTCGCCTCGGCCGACGGGTCGCCCCTCATCTGAGGCGCCGACCGCGTCCCCGGGGCCACAGCCCACCCCTCTCCCCCGGCTCCGTGTCCGCCCGCGTGGCGACGCCATGGCTCCGCTGGATCTCCACACCACCGACCACCCCCTTCGACAACCACCTGAACAGGAGCAAGAAGATGTACGAATACCTCCACCCCGAGCAGCAGCTGCGACTGGTCCACCTCCACCACGAGGAACTGCGCAGCTACGCCCGCCCGGCTCTCCCGGGCCGGGAACGGCGGCGCCTCCGTCGCGGG
>CBFCWZ010000023.1:0-19954 GCA_965601935.1 uncultured Ilumatobacteraceae bacterium | reverse complement strand
CGTGGGGGCGAGATCGAACGAACGGCTCTGGAACACCTCCGCAGAACCGCGCCAGCCGACCCCGCCGGAGGTGCGCTGATCGGCACCCGGGTGGTTGCGGCCCGCCTTGCGGGCCAACATCAGCCCGCAGGACAGCTGCTTGGCCACGAGTGCGCCCAGAACGGGCCCCCTGGCCTCGGGAGCGAGCACGACGGTGACCCCGCCGGAAAGGAACGGATCGGCCAGGGCTGGACCGAGCGCGGCCAGGATCCGGGGGCGTCGGAACAGGCCTGCCACGTCGGGGTGGGCATCGACGAGGGGAAACTCGTTGCGAAGGAAGCTCGCGAGCTCCGCCGGGCTCATCCGCCGTAGGCCCGGTGGCGGCGGCGCAGGGTGAAGAGGTCGGACAGTCCCCACCACGTGACGCGGGTGAAGGCTTCCCCCACGATGTGGGATGACATCTTGGAGTCGCCTGCCACGCGGTCGCGGAACACGATCGGCACCTCGACGACGCTCATGCCGGCGGCCACCGCGCGATAGGTCATCTCGATCTGGAACACGTATCCCTCCGACCGGATCTCGTCGAGGTCGATCCGGCGCAGCGCGTCGGTGCGATAGACCCGGTATCCGGCGGTTCCGTCGTTGATCGCCAGGCCGAGCACGATCGCCGCGTAGCGGTTGCCCCAGCGGGACAGCCAGGTCCGCCGATGCGGCCATCCCGTGACCGCGCCGCCCGGCACATACCGGGATCCGATGACGACATCGATCCCATGGCCGGCGATGTCGATCATCGTCGGGAGCACGGACGGGTCGTGGGAGCGGTCGGCATCGATCTCGGCGACGGTCTCGTAGCCCTCGTCGAGGGCCACGTGGAAACCCTCCAGGTAGGCACTGGCCAGGCCGAGCTTGGTCGGGCGTTCGAGGAGGCGCACGCGTTCGCCGAAGCCGGGGTGATCCCGAACGAGGGCGCGCGTCCCGTCGTCGGAGTCGTCGTCGACGACGAGCACGTCGGCGTCGGGGAGCTGCCCGACGATCTCGTCCAGGACGGTTCCGACGTTGTCGGCCTCGTTGTGCGTCGGGACGACGACCAGCGTGCGCATCGAGGGCGCAACCTACCCTGCGGGCGGGTGCGGCCGGAGATCGGCGTTTCTCGCCGCTCCGCGGCAGTCGTTATCGTCCGACCGTGTTGTCCGTGGAACCACGCCCATGTCTGAGTGTCGTCGTTCCCTGCTTCAACGAGCGAGCCACCGTCGAGGATCTCCTCGCCGAGGTACTCGGCTCGCCGTGGGTGGCGGAGATCATCGTCGTCGACGACGGTTCCGACGATGGCACGCGGGAGATCCTCGGCGGCCTCCACAACGACAAGATCCGTGTTCTCCTCCACGAGGTGAACCAGGGCAAAGGTGCGGCGCTGCGAACCGGGTTTCGGCACGCCACCGCCGACTACGTGATCGTGCAGGACGCCGACCTCGAGTACGACCCGACCGAATTCGGTGATCTCGTGGCCCCGCTCGAGCGGGGCGTGGCCGACGTGGTGTACGGGTCCCGCTTCGTGTCGAGCCGGCCTCACCGGGTGCTCTACTTCTGGCACAGCGTGGGGAACAGGTTCCTCACTCTCGTGTCGAACATGTTCACCGACCTGAACCTGACCGACATGGAAACCTGCTACAAGGCGTTCCGTCGCGAGGTCATCCAGTCGATCGACATCCAGGAGAACCGCTTCGGTTTCGAGCCCGAGATCACCGCCAAGGTCGCCCGAGCCCACCTGCGCGTGTTCGAGGTCGGGATCTCCTACTCCGGCCGAACGTACGAAGAGGGCAAGAAGATCGGCTGGCGCGACGGCGTGCGCGCCCTCTGGTGCATCGTGAAGTACTCCTCTCTCGTCGACCGCCGTGGAGTCTCGAGTGCTGATCGGGCGGCGTCAGGGGATGGCGCCGAACACGGCGTAGAGCACGGTGAGTGACACGAGACCCGCGCCACACAACACGAGCGTGAGGTCCCAGCCGGCGCGGTCCCAGCTGGCCCGGTGGTGGTCGGGGTCGTCGTCGGGGTCGGGCCACCAGGCCGCCACCGAGATGAAGAGGGGGAACGCCGTGAACAAGAAGCGGGGCCGTGCGGTGACCGTCTCGGGGATCAGCATCAGAGAGACGACGACGAGGCTGTAGGCGGTCATCGCCGCGGGCATCGGCTTGCGCCAGGTGCACCACAGCATGAACAGCAGTGCCACGACGGTCAGCGCGGTGAGCGCATCGGTGGGTGAGTCGAGCGGGCTGGAGAGGAATCCCCACGTGTTCTTGATGGCGGTGACGCCGAAGCTGGTCCCCTCGGACCAGGCCTCGCGCTGGACGCGGAGCCAGGCACCCCGCTCGCCGGTGCGGTTGTCGATGTACAGCTGGAACGCCACGAAACCCACGGGAGCCAACGCGGGGGCGAGCAGCGACGACCAGTCCCGATTCCGCCGGATCGCGAGGAAGCTGGCGACGATGCACGCCGCGACGACGCCGACGCCGTTCGGGCGCGTCGCGGTGGCGAGGGCCGCGGCCAGGCCGGCGAGCAGCCATCGCTCGTCGACGAGGAAGAGCAGGCACGCCGCCGCCAGAACGATGAGCAGTGCCTCGGCATACGCGAAGGAGAGGACGAAGCTGCCGGGAAAGATGGCGAACAACGTCATGGCCTTGGCGGCGACCGAGGTCGAATAGGTCTTCCGGGCGAGCAGACCGACGAGAACAACCGCGATTCCGCCCAGGAGGAAGTTCACGGCGATGACGGCGAACGTGTCGCCGCCGGGAAGGACCGCGTCGAGAGTGCGCGCGAGCCAGGGGAAGAGGGGGAAGAAGGCCGCCCGGGCCTCGACCTCGTCGTAGGTGATGTCCGGGGGGATCCAGTCGGGGTACCAGTCGCGGACGATCTCGAGATACCAACGCCCGTCCCATGCGGTGAACACCCCGGTGACCAGGTCGAGAGGCGTCTTCTCGAGATCCTCCTCGTCGATTCGGGCATCGACGGTGACCTGTGATGCACGTACACCGGCGCCGGCGAGGACGCACAGCCGCGAGACGAGGTAGGCCAGGAGCCCGACCACGACCGCGTGGGGGAAGCTCGACGCGGCCGACTCGTCGGTGGCGGTCTCGTCGTCGTGGCTGAGGTCGGTGGGTGGGCGATTCACCGTCGAGCCATCGGGAGAATGCGCTGCTTCGGACCGAACTTCGGTGGCCCGTCACCGCCCGACTTGAGGATCTTGACGACACGACCGCGGTCGCCTGCGTAGGGCTCGAGCAGCTCCAGCATCTCCTCGTCGGTGCCACGGGGCCGGCGCGCGAGGGCCCAGACCACGATGTGCTTGACGTGGTAGTCGCCGACGGGCACGGCGTCGGGGTCGCCGATGGCGGAGGAGAGCACCGTGCCGATCGTCCAGCGGCCGACGCCGCGCAACATCGCCAGCCGGGACGCGGTGTGGGAGGCGGGCAACTCGGCCCAGTCCCAGTACTTGGCAGCGTGCCGGGCCACCTCGCGGATCGTGTCGGCGCGGCCGCGATCGATTCCGAGAGGGTGGAACCACCACGAGGGCTGGCGGGCCAGCACCCGTGCCGAGGGCGGCAGGAGGAGGCCCTCGAAGGGGCCGGGGGCCGGATCTCCCAGCTCCTCGCAGAGGCGGCGCCAGCTGCTCTTGGCCTCGCGTGTGGTGACCCGTTGCTCGATCACGGTCGGTACGAGGGCGTGGTACAAGTCGCCGGTGGCCCCGAGACGATGGTGGCGGCATCGACGCGCCCCCATGGCCACTGCCCGATCGGGGGCACTCGAGAGGTGTCCGGGACCGGTGTCGAAGCGGCCGGTCATCGCGGGCACGCGCCCGAGGAGCCAGCCGGCTCCCGGACCCCACGCATCGGCGTCGACGTCTCCGCCCGGGCCTCGCCAGCGGACGCGGAGCGTTCCCGGTCCGTCCGGGGTGGTGGTGGCACGCACGAACTCTCCTGCGCCGTGAGGCGAGGAGGTGAGCCATGTCGTGGGATCGCGACGCCCGACCCGTGAGGCGGACAGTGCCGTTCCGACGTCGGCCGGCGCGGCCGGGGTCACGTCGTCGGTCAGCAGTGACATCGCGGCGAACGTATCAGGACGGTGTGGCGCCGCACGAGAATGCTCGGCGTCTCAGGAGCTGGTGTCCGCGTCGTCCGCAGACTGCGATGCCACCGGCTTCGCGGTGACCTCCACCTCGGTGACGAGGGGGTGGTGGCACGCCACGAAGTGGCCGTCCCCGATGTCCCGCAATTGCGGCTCGTCGGTGCGGCATGTGTCGTCGGCGTAGGTGCAGCGCGGGTTGAAGCGGCATCCCGCCGGGGGTGCGACCGGCGAGGGGGGCTCTCCGATGATGGCGTTGTGGGAGAACTCCACTTCGGGGTCGGGTACCGGGATGGCATCGAGCAGCACCTGTGTGTACGGGTGCGCGGGCCGCGCATAGAGGTCGTCCGAGGACGCCACCTCGCAGAACTTGCCGAGGTACATCACCGCGACGCGGTCGCTCACGTTCTTCACGACGGCGAGGTCGTGGGCGATGAACATGAGGGTGAGCCCGTACTGCTCCTTCAGATCCTCGAGCAGGTTGAGGACCTGCGCCTGCACGCTCACGTCGAGGGCCGAGACCGGCTCGTCGCAGATGATGAGCGTCGGGTCGAGCACGAGGGAGCGGGCGATCGAGATGCGCTGGCACTGCCCACCGGAGAACTGGTGGGCCTGGCTCTCGGCGGCGCGCTGAGGGTCGATGCCGACGTCTTCGAGCACCTTGTCGACCAGCTCGCCACGCTCGGCGGCGGTGCCGCGCTTCCAGATGGTGAGCGGCTCCATGACGATGTCGCGCACCTTGCGGCGCGGGTTCAGCGAAGAGATCGGATCCTGGAAGATCATCTGCATCTTCGTGCGGGCTTCGCGCATGGACTTGCCGCTCAGTTGTGTGAGCTCCTGATCGCGGAAGACCACGGACCCCGAGGTGGGGCGGGGGAGCTGCATGACGGCGCGGCCGGTCGTGGACTTGCCGCAACCCGACTCGCCGACGAGACCGAGTGTCTCGCCGCGCAGCACGTCGAAGCTGATCCCGCTGACGGCGTTGACCTTCAGCCCTGTCCGCCCGACCGGGAACTCCATCACCAGGTCTTCCACCCGCAGGACGGAGTCACCGCCGGTCTGCAGATGGTCCTTGCCGGTGCCCGCCATCAGGCCTCCTGTCCGGACGTGGCGACGGTGAGAGGTGTGCCCTTGATCAGTTCGGCGTCGCGGTCTTCGTACTCCGGGGAACCCACTGGGTACCAGCAGGCATAGAGATGCTCGGCTCGCTCGGCCGTGGGCTCGAGCACCGGTTCCTCTTTGTGGCACTTCTCGCGCGCGTACACGCAGCGAGGAGCGAACTTGCAGCCCGGAGGGGGATCGACCAGTTCGGGAGGGCGGCCCGGGATGACCGTCATGCGCGTGTGGCTGGGGTCCTCGATTCGAGGGATGCTCTTCAACAGCGACTTGGTGTAGGGCATCTTCATGTTGGCGAAGAGTTCCTTGGTCGGCGCGTGTTCGACCAGCTTGCCGCCGTACATCACGGCGATCTGATCGGTGTGACCGGCGACGACGCCGAGGTCGTGGGTGACGAGGATGACCGACATGTTGCGGTCGCGTCGCTGCTCTCCGATGAGGTCGAGGATCTGGGCCTGAACGGTCACGTCGAGCGCGGTGGTCGGCTCGTCGGCGAGGAGCAGCGTGGGGCCGCAGGCCAGTGCGATCGCGATCATCACGCGCTGACGCATGCCGCCCGACAACTCGTGCGGGTATTGATCCAACCGTGCCTCGGGGCCGGGGATGCCCACGTCGCGCAGCAGCCGGGTGGCGGTCTCGCGGGCCTGCTCCTTGCCCATCCCCAGATGGATCTTGAGGGGCTCGGTGATCTGTTTTCCGATCCGCATGAGCGGATTGAGCGAGCCCATGGGGTCCTGGAAGATCATCGCCATCTCGCTGCCCCACAGGTGACGCATCTGCTTGGGCTTGAGACCGAGGATCTCCTGGTCGGCGAAACGCAGCGACCCCGTCATCTGGGTGTTCCGGCCGGCGAGCAAGCCCATGATCGAGCGGGACAGCACGGTCTTGCCGGAACCCGACTCCCCGACGATCCCGAGCGACACGCCGCGCTCGAGGGTGAGGCTCACCCCGTCGACCGCCCGGACCAGGCCGCGTTCGGTCGTGAAGTGGGTGCGGAGGTCGTTCACTTCGAGTAGTGGGCCCTCGAAGGCCCTGGAGGATGCCTGCAGGTCGGTCACAGCGAGGCCTCCCGGATGTCGAAGCGCCGAGCGAACCAATCGCCGACGAGGTTGAACGCCAAGACGGTCATGAACAGCGTGAAGGCGGGCATCATGGTGGCCCACCAGGCGACGTCGATCTTGCTCCGTGCCTCGGCGATCATGAGGCCCCACGAGGCCTCCGGTGGTTTCACGCTGTAGCCGATGAAGGCCAGGCCGCCTTCGGCCGCCAGCAGGATGGCGATGCCGGTGAAGATCACCGACACCATCGCCGGGATCAAGTTCGGCAGGATCTCGCGGATCAGCACGCGTGGCGTGCGGGCGCCCAGGCTGCGTGCGGCCAGCACGTACTCGCGTTCCGACAGTGAGAGTGTCTGGGCACGGACGATGCGGGCGACCGGGGCGATCGACAGGATCGAGAACACGATGGCAATCGACCAGCGCCGGTTGAGCCAGCTGAACCCGAATCCGAGGAACTCGGTGTCGCTGGCAGCCAGCGCGTCGAAACGGCCGACGATCAAGGCGGCGATCACGATGGCGGGAAAGGCCAGCAGCGAGTCGGTGAAGACCGAGAACAGCCGGTCGATCTTGCCCTTGAAGTATCCGGCGGTGATGCCCAGGCCGCCGCCGATGATCAGACCGACCAGAATGCTCACCGTGCCGAGCATGAGGGCCAGCCGAGCACCGTAGACACAGCGGGAGAACACGTCCCGTCCGAGCTGATCGGTGCCGAACCAGGCGTCGAGCCCCGGCCCGAAGCCGAAGTTGGCGCCGGACGCGCTGAACTCGTTCTCGCCCTCCACCCACGGCAGCCACGAGGCGAACATGGTGTGGACGAGGAGCAGGATCAGCCAGGTGAGGCCCAGCCAGAGACCGAGGGGGCGCGAGCGGCGGCGCTTCTTCTTCGCTGCCGAGTCCGCCAGATCGTCGGAGGCGGCAGCCTCCAGCTCGATTCGGGCGTCGTCGAGAATGTCGCTCATCCGAGCTTCCTCGCATGTCGGATCCGGGGGTCGATCACCGCATAGAGCAGGTCGACCACGAGGTTGACGATCACCACGGCCACGACCAGCACGGCGGTGATGGCCTGGATGATCAGGATGTCGTTCTGCTGGATGGCGAACACCAGACGGTCGCCGATGCCCTTCGGGCCGAAGAACTGCTCGGCGACGACGGCCCCTCCGATGAGGGCCGCGGTCTGCAACGCCACGCTGGTGATCAGCGAGAGGATCGAGGACCGCAAGGCGTGCACCCACAGCACACGCCTCGGCGACACCCCCTTGGCCTTGGCGAGCATGATGAAGTCGCTCTGCAGGGTCAGGCTCATGTCCGCCCGCACGAACCGGCTCCACACCGCGCCGAGCCCGATCCCCAGCGTGAGCGCGGGAATGAAGAAGTTGCGGAAGTGCTCATAGGGGTTGTCCCACGGCGCGACGTAGTTCGATGCTCCGACGGTGGGGAACACGCTCCATCTCGCGACCACGAGGTACAGCAGCAACACCGCGATGACGAGTGGCGGCATCGAGACCGCGGCGAACGAGGTGACGCTCGCCGACTTGTCGAACGGGCCGTCTCTTCGGTACGCGCTGTACACGCCGACCGGTACCGCGACCAGGAGACCGATCACGATGGCCCACAGCCCGATGAAGATCGTCGGGGGGAGCCTCTGTTTGAACATGTCCGCGCCCGACTGGCTCTGCAGGTACGAGTACCCGAGGTCGCCGGTGACGAGGTCGCCGACCCACTGCACGTACTGCACGGGGAGCGGGTCTTCGAGATACGGGTAGTCCTCGAGCACCTGCTGGCGCTGTTCCTCGCTGACCGTGCCGCCGGCCATGTCGCGCACCGGGTCGGCGCTGCCGATCCGAGTGGCGGCCATCACGGTGAACGTGACGACGATGAAGACGATGAGGAACTGTCCGAGTCGTTGGAGGAAATAGCGCATGTGGTTGCGGACCGCTGTGGTGGAACGGCGGGTGGGATCACCCGATCCGGCCGCTCACCACCGAACGGTCATTCGTCGCTGTGCACCGTCGGTGGGCCCGACTCTGCTGGTGTCCCCACGGCGACCGTCGACGGCCACCGGGATGAGCGTTGGTGCATTCTTCCCCCGGATCTTCGAGTGTGTCGGTGCGTGACGCTCGTCACGTCCCGGGTGACACTAGCCCTCACGGGGTCGTGTCCTTCAAGCCCGGCACACCCGTGGGCGGCAGGAGCGGTCGGACGCATCCGATCCGGTCCCGCCGCCCACGTCGGGCGCTCGGTCACTCGCCGGTGAACACCGCCGTCAGCCACACCTGGCCGGCGAACCCGGCACCGTCGCGCATGAAGCGATCCGTGTCGGGGATCGGCGTCCGGCCGATGTTCTGGATGTACGGGTAACTCGAGACACCCCACTGCGTCCACGAAGTCGGGACGATGAAGCACTCGCTGGCGAAGCGCCGGTTGACATCCTCGGCGAGGGCGCGGCGCGCGTCCGGGTCCGCTTCGCCACGGGCCTGCTCGAGCAGGGAGTCGATCTCCCCGTCAGCCAGGCGTCCGAAGTTCAGCGCCAACTCCCCGTCGGGGGACGCCGCCGAACTGTGCCACCAGAAGTACTGGCTGTCGACGAAGATCCCGTCGTGGTTACGCCATCCGAAGACGTCGAAGGCGGGATCACCGAAGAGGGCGTTGTTGATCAGCTTCGACTGCTCGATCTGGTCGATGTTCACGTCGACACCGATCGCCCCCCACGCCTGCTGGATGAACTGAGCGGTGGTGAGGTTGGTCGCTGTCGGAGTCGTCGAGTAGTTGATCGTGAGCGGTCCGTTGGCCGCCTCCCACTCCTCGATGGCTGCCGCGGCGGCATCCGGATCGAACGGGGGAGCACCGTTGTCGGCGAGGAAGCCTTCTTGGCCCTCACTGAACGGGGCGTTGGCCTGGTTGCCGTAGCCCGCGGTCGTGACCTCCAGGAGGGACGGGATGTCGAGGCCTTGCCAGAGCGCACAGCGCACGGAGGTGTCGTCGAGACCCGGCTTCGTGAGGTGGATCAGGATGTGGTTGGTGTCGCCGCCCTGACGCAGCGTGGCGAAGTTGTCGTCCTCGCCGACCTCGTTCACCACCTGGGTGTCGGAGCTGGCCATCATGTCGACGTCGCCCGATTCCAATGCCTGCCGGCGGACCTGGGAGTCGGGGATCACCCGGAACTCGATCTCGTCGAGGTAGGGCAGTGCGTCACCGTTCTCGTCGGTCAGCCAGTAGTCGGGATTGCGCTTCACGACCAGCTTGTCGCCGGGAGCGTAGCTGTCGTACATGAAGGGTCCGGTTCCGACCGGCTGGCTCGGATCGGCTCCGCCGTCGACCTCGGCCAGCCACGCCGGAGAGGCGATCAGGCCGCCCTGGCCGGCGAGGTAGATCGGGAACAGCGGCCACGACCGGGGCTCGGCGGGGTTGCCGTCCTTGCCCGTGGCAATGGTGAACGTGAAGTCGTCGAGCTTCTCCATCACGAGTGTGAAGTCCTCGTTGCGGGCGAGGTCGGTCACGGCAGCGGCGAGGAGTAGCCCGGAGAAGCTCCGGTTGAGGTTCTCCATCACGGCATCGGCGTTCAGTGGGGTGCCGTCGTGGAAGGAAATGCCCTCCCGGACCTTGATCGTGAACAGCGTGCTGTCCTCGTTCGCCTCGATGCTCTCTGCCAGGTACGGCTGCGGCTCGAGCTGGTCGTCGAAGACGACGAGCGGATCGTAGAAGGTACGTGCCCGCATCTGGCAGAACGAGTCACACTGCATCGCAGAAGGGGTCCACGGGTTGGCCACCTCGGCCTCTCCGGCAACCACGATCTTCCCGCCGAACGTCGGCGCGAACTCGGGTTCGGGCGGCGGCGGCGGCTCAGTGGTCTCGGGAGCCGCAGTGTCCTCGGTCTCGGCCGGAGCGTCGGTGTCGGCCGGTGCCTCGGTGTCGGCCGGAGCGTCGGTGTCGGCCGGAGCCTCGGTGTCGGCCGGAGCCTCGGTGTCGCCGCCGGATTCGTCATCGTCGTCACCGCCGCACGCAGCAGCGATCAACGAGAACGCCAGCAGTGCTCCGGCGACGACCTTGAACGGTCGTCGAGATGAGCGTGTTCGCATGTTCTCCCCCAGGAGTTCGATTGGTGTTGGGACGTGACCCCTGTCACGTCCGGATGGACACTAGCCCTCCGGCCGTGACGCGCGTCGACGCGGGCGGACATGACGGACGGGCGGACCTCGAGGTCACCCGTCCCGGACGACCGACGTCAACCAGACCTGACCATCGGCGAAGGATGCTGCGATGGTCGTGAGGGGACGTGCGGTGTCGGGTGATCGGTTCGTCCTCTCCCTCTGATCGGTGCGTGTTCGTGACGGCGCCAGCACGACCGCCGCGTACGATCTGATCGCACCCCGCGGCGCGACGGAGTTCTGCCCCCGGCGAACTCCGGCGTCCCGACCCCGATCTCCGTACACTCAATCCGATGCCCGTGCTGGTTCCGTCGACACTCGAGGAGGCGCTCGGTGCGCTCGCGGACAACGCCGGTGCGACCTTGCTGGCCGGCGGAACCGATTCGATGGTGGAGTACAACGAGGGGCGGGCGCGGCCGTCCGGGACGGTCATCGCCCTCTCCCGGGTGGCCGAGCTGCGGACCTGGCGTCACGATCCGGTGGCGCGCACCTTGCAGGTCGGGGCGGGCGTCACCTGGACCGAGCTGTTGAGGGATCCACCCGCCGCCCTCGCACCGGCGCTGGCGGAGGCAGCCCGTACGGTCGGATCCCCGCAGATCCGGAACGCGGGCACGCTGGGTGGCAACCTCGCCACCTGCTCGCCCGCCGGTGACGGCCTTCCTGTTCTCTCTGCACTCGGAGCGAGAGTGCATCTGGCCGGCCGGGGTGGTGAACGGATCCTCACGGTGGGAGAGTTCATGCTCGGCGTCAAGCGGACTGCTCTGCAGCCCGGAGAGATCATCACATCGGTCACGATCCCAGTGGTCGACGGCTGGCAGGGGTACGCCAAGGTCGGCGTGCGCAACGCCATGGTGATCGCGGTGGCCGCTGTCTGTGTCGTCGTCGACCGCGCCACCGAATCGGTGGCCATCGCGCTCGGCTCGGTCGGCCCGACGGTGTTGCGGGCGCCAGACGCGGAACGGTTCGCGGCCTCCCGGATCGACTGGGCGACGCTGCGGTTGTCCGACGACGCACTACGCCAGATCCCCGACCTCGTCGCCTCGGCCGCACGTCCCATCACCGACCATCGCTCGACGGCCGAGTACCGGAGCCACGCGGTGGGGGTTCTCGCCCGTCGCCTCCTGCAGCGGGCCGGCCGCACCGAGGGAACGTGATGACGAGCGAACACTTCGTCCTCCACGTCAACGGAGTCGACCGTGCCGTCCGCGAGTCGTGGCTCGGGGAGAGCTTGCTGTCGGTGCTGCGCGACCGCCTCGGGCTCACGGGCACCAAGGGGGCGTGCGAGCAGGGCGAGTGCGGGAGCTGCAGCGTCCTGATCGACGGAGCCCTCGTGTGTTCGTGCCTCGTGATGGCGGCGAGCGCGGTGGGCCAGCGCATCGCCACCGTCGAGGGCGTGGCGCCGGAAGGGGCGCCCGACGACGTCCAACAGGCATTCGTCGACGCCGGGGCCGTTCAGTGCGGCTTCTGTACGCCCGGCCTGATCATGGCGGTGCACTCCCTTCTCGACCGCTGTCCCCGGCCGACCGACACAGAGGTCCGGGAGGAACTCGCCGGCAACGTCTGCCGGTGCACGGGATACGGGCGCATCCTCGACGCGGTCGAACGGACCGTTCAGGTCCGGACGGAGGCGCGCCGGTGACCGCCGTCGACACGAGCACCTCTGCGCCCATCCGCGACGGGGCGATCGGCACGTCGCCGGCCCGTCCGGACGGTGTCGCCAAGGTGCAGGGGGCCTTCGAGTTCTCGTCCGACTCCGGTCGGGACGACTGCGTGTGGGGGGCCACGCTTCGATCGCCACATCCGTCCGCCCGGATCCTCGGCATCGACGTGACCGCGGCATGGAAGGTCCCCGGGGTGGAGGCGGTCATCACCGCCGAGGACGTACCCGGCAAGCCCACCTACGGCCTCATCAGCCAGGAGCAGCCGGTGTTCGCCTCCGAGGTGGTGCGGTACGTCGGGGAACCCGTCGCCGCCGTCGCTGCCGACTCACCGGAGACTTGTCGGTTGGCGCTCGGGGCGATCCGTGTCGACTACGAGCCCGTCCCGCCGCTCCTCGACCCCGAGGCCGCGATCTCGGGTGATCATGATCCGATCCACCCCGATGGGAACGTGATCCGCCATCTCCGGATCCGCCACGGTGACGCCACCGTGCAGGGGGACGTCATCGTGGAGGGCACCTACGAACTCGGGATGCAGGATCAGGCCTTCCTCGGCCTCGAGGCGGCCATGGCCGTTCCCGACAGCGGCGGCGGGGGAGTCGAACTCCACGTCGCCACGCAGTGGCTGCACGAGGACCGGCACCAGATCGCGGCCTGCCTCGACCTGCCGGACGAGTCGGTCCGTCTCGTCCTCCAGGGGGTCGGCGGCGCGTTCGGCGCCCGCGAGGACATCAGCCTGCAGGTCCACGCCTGCCTGCTCGCCCTCCGGCTCGGCAAGCCGGTGAAGATCCATTACAGCCGGGGTGAGAGCTTCCTCGGACACGTCCATCGGCACCCGGCGAAGATCTGGATGCGCCATCACGCCACCTCCGATGGTCGGCTGCTGCGACTCGAGGGCCGGCTCGTCCTCGACGGTGGCGCCTATGCGTCCACCTCGTCGGCGGTGTTGCTGAACGCGGTCACCATGGCGCAGGGGCCGTACCGGTGCCCGAACGGCCAACTGGACGGCTATGCGGTGCGCACGAACCATCTGCCGTGCGGGGCGATGCGCGGGTTCGGAAACGTCCAGGCCTGCTTCGCCCACGAGTCGCAGATGGACAAGCTCGCCGCGGCATGTGGGCTGGACCCGTTGGAGATCCGGTTGCGCAACGCGATGCGCACGGGCGACGAACTACTCACCGGTCAAACAGTCCACAACGTCGCGCCCGTGGAGCGCTGCTTGCGCGAAGCCGATGCCCTGCCCCTTCCCGACGAGCCGGTGGGAGGCGTCCCGCTCGCCGACGGTTCCATCGACCCGATGAAGATCCCGGGCGGTGCCGGACGAACCGCCGACGCCACCGACGTGGTGCGCGGAATCGGGTGGGGGGCGTCGATCAAGAACTTGATGTATTCCGACGGTTTCGACGACTACTCGACCGCGCGCTGCCGCCTCGAGGACGGCGTGGTGACGCTGAAGTTCGCCACCGTCGAGGTCGGGCAGGGGTTCGTCACCATCGCCGGTCAGATCGCCCGGACCATCCTCGGCGTCGATGACGTGCGCCTGGATCGGATCGACAGCACGATCGGGTCCGCCGGTTCGACCTCGGCATCGAGGCAGACATGGATGAGCGGTGGAGCCGTCGACGCGGCCTGCCGCGCAGTACGCGAGCGCCTGTTCGAGTCGCTGGCCGCCGAGCGCGACGTCGACTCCATCAGATTCGCCATCGACGGCACCGATGTGCTCGACACCGTGAGTGGTGAGCGGATCCCGGTCGTCGAGGCCACCTCCGGCCGCGTGTTCGAGGAAACTGCCGAGTACCACCATCCGCCCACCGAGAGCCTCGACGAGAACGGCCAAGGGAACTGCCACACGGCGTTCGCCTTCGTCGCCCATCGCGCGGTGGTCGACGTCGACCCGGAACTCGGGCTGGTCAAGGTGGTGCAGATGGCCACTGCCCAAGATGTGGGGCGGGCCCTCAACCCGCTCTCGGTGGTCGGCCAGATCGAGGGTGGCATCGCCCAGGGCCTCGGTCTCGCAGTGATGGAGGAGATCATCCAGGTCGACGGGGTGATCCGCAACGGCAATTTCACCGACTATCTGCTGCCCACGTTCCTCGACATGCCCCCCGTACTGGCGTCGTTGGTGGAGGAACCCGATCCGCATGCTCCGCTCGGCGCCAAAGGGGTCGGTGAGCCGCCCACGATCTCCTCGACACCTGCGATCGTGGCGGCGATCCGCGACGCGCTGCGTCAGGCGGACGGCGTCGGCAAGCCACTCGACAGGGTGCCCGTCCACCCCGAGGACATCGCCCTCTGACGGGCGGGTGGATCGTGTGCGATCGGTGTAGGTTGCCCCGCTATGTCTGACGAGCGCGAGATCATGAGCTGGGACATGTTCGGGCAGTCGGCCCGGGACGTCGCCCAGATGGTGACCGACGACGGCTACGAGCCCGACATGGTCCTCGCCATTGCCCGGGGCGGCCTCCTCATCGGGGGCGCGATCGGCTACGCACTGTCGATCAAGAACGTCTACACGATGAACGTCGAGTTCTACACCGGGGTCGACGAGCGCCTCGACGTGCCGCGCATCCTGCCGCCGGCCCCCGACTTCGTCGACCTCTCCGACGGCAAGATCCTCGTCGTCGACGATGTCGCCGACACGGGGCACACCCTGGCCTCCGTGCAGGAGTTCTGCGAGGGCAAGGTGGGGGAGGTCAGGACCGCCGTGCTCTACGAGAAGAGCCATTCGGTGGTGAAGTGCGACTACGTCTGGAAGTGCACCGACAAGTGGATCAACTTCCCGTGGAGCGACAAGCCCCCGGTCGCCACGCGCGACTGGTCGGTGGCCGACGCCTGAACCTGCAGGCGGCCCCGCTCAGACGGGCCGCACGTTGCGCTGTGCCTGCATCAGGCGGTCACGCAGCCGGGCCGGCGGCACGACCCCGAGCAGGTCGTCGCCCCTCCACACGGTGACGACGGGACGGAGCGGGTCGAGCCGCGGGAGCACGGACGCCAGCTCCTCGTCAGGGGACGCCTTGGCCAGCTTGTTGAACGGCACCATCAGCTGGGTGAGCATCACCATCGCACGGCGCTCGGTGGGGATCGCCCACAGCTGTTCTTCGAGGACGAGGCCGTCGAGTTCGCCGTCGTCACCCTCGACGGCGACGACCCCGGCATCGCCCAGGCGCTGACGCTGCCAGATCATCGAGTCGGCATCCATGTCGGTGCCTGCATGGGCGATTCCGAACCAGGTGAGGTCGCCGACCGTGACTCCGCGGAGCTGTTCGCCGATCAGGGAGGCGCCGATCTCGGCCCGTGCGTTGAGGGCGACGAAGAGGCCGGTCAGCCCGATGAAGATGCCGGGCATTCCGTTCAGCATCATGGCGACCCCGACGCCCACCATGCCCCAGCCGAGAACCCGGCCGGCGTTCCCGGCGTCGCGGGCGGCACGGTACTTGTCGCCGGTGCGGGACCAGCGCCACGCCCTCAGGACGCGGCCGCCGTCGAGGGGTGTGCCGGGGAGCATGTTGAACACGGCGAGCACGCCGTTGACGAAGCCGACCCAGCCGAGCACCGGGGAGTCGAGGAGAACCCCGAGGCCGAACAACACGACGCCCAGCGCGAGGCTGGCAGCCGGACCGGCGACGGCGATGAGTCCCTCCGCCCGAGGCGTCGATGCCTCGCGGTCGAGACGGGCGA
This sequence comes from uncultured Ilumatobacteraceae bacterium, assembly GCA_965601935.1. Lineage (GTDB taxonomy): Bacteria > Actinomycetota > Acidimicrobiia > Acidimicrobiales > Ilumatobacteraceae > CBFCWZ01. The sequence goes on along the minus strand of CBFCWZ010000023.1, from coordinate 4,204 downwards.
CCCCACCGAGCGCCCACAGGTCGATGGACTCGGTCTCGATGTCGTAACGGCGAGCCGTGAGTGCATGGGCGAACTCGTGGGCGAGGATCGACAGGAAGAAGCCGATGGTGGCGAGGATGCCGGGGACCGTGCCGAGGGCGGCGGCCAGGTTGATCCCGAAGAGCAACGCCACGAGCGCCATGCTCCAGTGGGCGCGCACCGGGATTCCGGCGATCCGTCCGAGCTTCAGCGAACCAGTGGTCATTGCTCCTGATCACAACCGTGGAGGAGCCCCGGGTATTCCGGAGCGCGGGCCGGTCAGACGTTCCGGGCCAGCACGACCGTGGCACAGTTCCGGCCGCTCGCCCCCCACACGCCGGCGCCGGGGAACGTGGCGGCACCGGTGATGTAGAGACCTTCGACGGCGGTCTCGTAGTTCGTCAGCTCGGGATCCTTGGAACGAAATGCGGCGAGCGGCCCACCGGCGAAGCTCGTGGCGTGGCCGTGGGGGAGATGGAAGTCCCGCTCGTACACGTCCGGGGTCATGGCCCGCCATTGCTCGATCGAGTCGAGAAAGCCGGGCTCGCAGAGCGTGGCGAACTCCTCCAACCAGCGCTCGGGCTCGCCGGATCCGGGCCATCCGCCGACGAGGTCGTACGGGGTGAAGAGAGCCTCCAGGCTGAAGACGTGCTTGCCGTCAGGTGCGAGGGCAGGGTCGAGGAGGGAGGGGGTCTGCGTGAGCAGTCCGGGCTGGGGGAGGATCTCCCCGCTCTGCATGAGGCGGTGGCCGCGGTCGATCTCGCCGAGCGTCGGAGTGACAACCGTGGTGGGTCCGGTCTCGCCGTCGACACCGCGCAGGCGTGGCGCCTCGGTGAGGACGGCATCGATCTTCGACTCGTACCCTCCCTCGACCGGCATCGCCCGCCAGCGATCGATCATCGTTCCGGCCGCCGCGGGAGGGTTCTTCAGCCAGCGCAGGAACGTGTCGTGCGGGTTGCAGGCCGACACGATCACCGGGGCGTCGATCTCGGTCCCGTCCACCAGGGACACCCCGCGCGCCCTGCCCGCCTCACAGCGGATCTCGGAGACCTTGGCACCGGTCAGTAACGCTCCGCCGTACTCCTCGAACGCGGAGAGGAGAGTGGCCGGCACCATTCCGCTGCCGCCGACGGGTCGTCCGAGGGTCCCGACGTGGCGCATCGCGTGGGTGAGCGCTCCGAGACCACTGCCCGGGAACTCGGGGGAGATGCCCCACACCATCGGACCGGTCACCATCGCCGACCCCATGACGGCATCGTCCCGGAAGAACGAGCGCATCACGTCGGCCGCGCTGCGGCGAGCCCACCGCACGAGGGTCGGGATCCCTGCGAACCGACGGCGGAGCGCCACCTTGGCGAGTCCGGCGAGGGTGGGCGGCTCGACGGCGGCGGCGAAGATCATCTCGACGACCGGCGTCGCAGCGGCGAGGTAGCGGCGGTAGCCGTCGACCTCGCCCGGATAGGTGCGGGCGAGTGACTCGAGGGTCGCCTCGCCGTCCTTCCAGAGAGCCCATGCGGGCCCCCCGTTCCAGGGGAGGTTGAACTGAGCCGGTTCCACGTCGAGGTACTCGAGCCCGTGCTCGACGAGACCCAGTTCTTCGATGATCGGGGTCGTGCGGAACACGACGTGGTCGCAGTTGCAGATGTTGACGCGCCCACCGCCGAACGGCACTGTGGCAGCGGTTCCGCCGACGGTGTCGCGGGCCTCGAGCAGGAGAGTGCGCATTCCGCCCCGCGCGAGGTACGCAGCAGTGACGAGACCGTTGTGGCCGGCGCCGATGACGAGTGCGTCGTAGGCGGTCGTGTCGGCGCTGTCGTCGGGTCCGCTCACCCGGGCATTCTCTCGCCCCGCGGGTGCTTCGACCTAACGTGCTCGGGTGACCTCGCGCCAGCTCGCCGACCTCCGGGCCCCGCAACTCGCCGACCGCATCGACCGCCGGAGCATCCTCGTTCTTCCCGTCGGGGCGATCGAGCAGCACGGTCCGCACCTGCCGTTCCACACCGATCTCACGATCGCCGACTCGGTTGCCGCAGCAGCAGTCGAGCAGGCCGCCCCCGGCGTCGACGCCTGGCTGCTCCCGCCGCTCGCGTTCAGCAAGTCGAACGAGCACGCCTGGTCCGCCGGCACCATGTGGCTGAGCGCCTCGACACTCCTGGCGGTACTCGACGACATCGGGCGGAGCGTGGCGACCACCGAGGCGCGCAAGCTGGTCTTCCTCAACGGCCACGGCGGCAATTCCGCACTGCTGGCCACGGCCAATCGGGAGATCCGGCTGGCCCACGGGCTCATGACCTTTCTGGCCCATCCGAGCCTCCCACCCGACCAGGGCGGCGAGTCGGGGGGCGGTGAACTCGGCATGGGCATCCACGGAGGCGTCGACGAGACCTCGCTGATGCTGTGCCTCGCACCCGAATCGGTCGACATGGGTGTGGCGACGCGCAACGTGCCGGAGGAGTTGGCCGCGAACGAGCACGTGCGCTTCGGCGGTGCGGTCGCGTTCGGCTGGCTCTCGAACGACTTCGGCCCGGACGGTCACATCGGTGACCCCACGGGGGCGACGGCCGAGCGAGGGGAGCGCCTGTTCGACGGGGCAGTGACCGCGTTCGCCGCGGCGCTACGCGAGATCGTCTCGTTCGAGCTTCCACTGCGATGACCCTGCTGCTCTGCCTCGGCGACCTGAACCTCGACGTCACGATCACGCTCGAGGATTCACTGGCGGTGGGATCCGACACATCCGGCCGGATCGAGGTGCACGGCGGCGGGTCGGCCGCCAACGTGGCGGTGTGGGCGGCACGCAACGGCGCCGACGTGTCGTTCGTCGGTGTCGTCGGGGACGACCAGGCGGCGGACTACCTCCACGAGGAACTCTCCAACAGCGGGGTGCAGGTGACCACGCTGCGCCGGGCCGGGACCCGCACGCGGGCGGTCGCTGCGATCGTGGATGCCGCGGGGGAGAGGTCTCTCGTCTCCGACCTCGGGACCACGCTGTACCCGGCGGTCGAGGACTTCGACCCGGAGTGGCTGGCCGGCGTGGGATGGCTGCACCTCACCGGCTACACGTTCATCGCGGAGTACAGCAGGCCCTTCTTCCGGATGATCACCGCCGAAGCGGTGCGACGCGGCATCCCGTTCTCGGTCGATCCCTCGGCGGCTCACCTGCTGCAGGCCGAGTTCGAGCCCGGTGAAGTGCTCGCCGCTCTCGACGGAGCCGCCGTCGTGTTCCCGAATCGCGACGAGGCGGAGTTCCTCACCGGCATCGCCGACCCGGGGGAAGCAGCAACCAGCCTGCTGAGAATCGCCGAGACGGCGGTGGTGAAGTGCGGCCCGGATGGAGCGTGGATCACCCGCCGCGGCGTCGAACCAATGTATGTCGCGGCGGCCGAGACCGACTTCGTCAGCACCCTCGGAGCGGGCGACGCCTTCGCCGGCGGCTTCCTCGCCGGAACCGTCAGAGGCCTCGACACGCGAGCGACCGCGCAGTTGGCAGCCGAAACTGCCGCCCACGCGGTCGCCCGATCACCAGCCCGCTGACGGTGTCAGACACCTGTTGCAGGTTGGTGTTGCAGCTGTGGTGCCGTGCACCGCCGGGCGTTGATCAGCGGCCGGGTGCTCCCTCGCAGAAGGAGTTGTCGAAGGTCGCTGCCACGTCCTCGGCGATGTCGACTCCGCGCTCGTCGTAGATCGGCGCCAGGATGTCGTACACCTCTTGGGCCCTGTCGGGATCCATGCTGCAGTACGTCCCGTCGGGCGAGTTCACGGCGATCCCCTCGGTCTCGATGATCTCGATGCCACGGGCGTTCAGCTCGGGACTGGTGCTCCAGTAGGTGTTGTAGTCGACGTTGATCTCCGTGATCTTGTCGGTGATCGGGGTCGGGTCGGCGAGGTAGTCGACCCAGGCCTGCGCCATCGCCGGAACGAGCACCTCGAGGCAGGGGGACAGCTCCTCCAGCCGATCGGCACGCACCGACATCAGTGCCGGGTAGTTGTCGAAACCGAGGTCGGCGACCGTGAAGAACTCGACCGGTGCCGACGCGCCGTCCTTCCACTCGATCTCGCTCTCGTACTTGTAGACCTCGTTCGTGGCGAATCCCTGCTGGATGAAGTTGCCGCCCTGGGCGACCCAGGTGTCGGGAGCGCCGCCGTAGCTCGGGTTGCTCTGACCCTCTTCCATCAGTCCCTCCCCGAT
>CBFCWZ010000022.1:0-20019 GCA_965601935.1 uncultured Ilumatobacteraceae bacterium | reverse complement strand
CTCACCGACTACCTCCTCGAACAGGGCCTGCGGGTGCGCTACCTGCACTCCAACATCGACACCATCCAACGCATCGAGATCCTGCGGGCGCTGCGCCTCGGTGAGTTCGACGTGTTGGTGGGCATCAACCTGCTCCGGGAGGGCTTGGACCTTCCCGAGGTGTCGCTGGTGTGCATCCTCGACGCCGACAAGGAGGGCTTCCTGCGCTCCGAGACGTCGCTGATCCAGATGATCGGCCGGGCGGCCCGCAACGTGGCCGGGCAGGTCGTCATGTACGCCGACAAGATCACCGACTCGATGAACGCGGCGATCACCGAAACGCAGCGCCGTCGCCAGCTCCAGCTGGCGTACAACGAAGAGCACGGCATCGATCCGCAGACGATCCGCAAGGCGGTCGGCGACATCTTGTCGATGCTCCGACCCGACGACACGGCACCGGTGCCGGGGAAGGACAAGCGCCGCCGACGCGAGCGCGAGAAGGTCCAGCGCGACCTCACCTCGCTGCCCCAACAAGAACTCCAGCGGCTCGTCCAGACCCTCGAAGAGGAGATGCACGAGGCATCCGCCGAGCTGAAGTTCGAGTACGCCGCCCGGCTCCGCGACGAGATCAACGACCTGCGCCGCGAGATGCGCGACGCGGGCTGATCCGAACGCTCCTCACCGTCCGACCCGAACACATGTTTGCCTGTAGGATCTCTCGGAATGGCCACTCGCAGCACGAGTAGTTCCCCCGCCAAGAAGGCCGCCGCGAAGAAGACCCCGGCGAAGCCCCGCAAGAAGGGCGACGAACCGCAGATCGTCGTCCGTGGTGCGCGGGAACACAACCTCAAGAACGTCAACGTCGAGATCCCGCGCGACAAGCTCATCGTGTTCACCGGGCTCTCCGGCTCGGGCAAGTCGAGCCTCGCCTTCGACACCATCTACGCCGAGGGCCAGCGCAGGTACGTCGAGTCGCTCAGTGCCTACGCCCGCCAGTTCCTCGGGCAGATGGACAAGCCCGATGTCGACGTCATCGACGGCCTGTCGCCGGCCATCTCGATCGACCAGAAGTCGGCCAGCCGCAACCCGCGGTCGACTGTCGGCACCATCACCGAGGTCTACGACTACCTGCGCCTGCTCTATGCCCGCATCGGTGTCCAGCACTGCCCGAACGACGGCACACCGCTGCAGCGCCAGACCCCCCAGCAGATCGTCGACCGCATCCTGGCGATGGACGAGGGGTTGCGCTTCCAGGTGCTGGCCCCGGTCGTGCGAGGGCGGAAAGGCGAGTACGACACGCTGCTGGAGGACCTCTCCGGCCAGGGCTACGTGCGCGCCCGCATCGACGGCGAGACCGTCGACATCGACGAGTTCCTGAAGCGCGACGAACGCCTCGCCAAGTACGAGAACCACAAGATCGAGATCGTCGTCGACCGCCTCGTGCTGAAGGAGGGCATCGAGCGACGGCTCACCGATTCCCTCGAAACGGCCCTCGGCCTGGCCGAGGGGGTTGCCGAGATCGAGATCGTGAAGCGGGCCGACGAGGGGGAGAACGAGACCCTCACGTTCAGCCAGCACCTCAGTTGCCCGAAGTGCGGTGAGAGCTACGACGAGCCGGCGCCACGCAACTTCTCGTTCAACTCGCCCTACGGCGCGTGTTCCTCCTGCGACGGCCTGGGCACGACGTTCGAGGTCGACCCCGAACTCATCATCCCCGACCCCGAGACATCATTGGCCGACGGCGCGATCGCTCCCTGGCGCAGCTCCAACACCCAGTACTTCACACGGATGCTGGAGTCGGTCGGCAACGCCCACGACATCGACCTCGAGGCGCCGTGGGAGACCCTCACCGCCAAGCAGCAGAAGGTGATCCTGTACGGGGTGAAGGGCAAGCTCACCGTCCGCTACAAGAACCGGTACGGCAGGTCGCGCCAGTACAACACCGAGTACGAGGGTGTCATCCCGTGGATCAAGCGGCGCCACGAGGGCAGCGACAGCGAGTGGGCCCGCGAGCAGTACGAGGGCTACATGCGACTCGTCGCCTGCGCGGCCTGCGACGGCGCGCGGCTCCGGCCCGCCAGCCTGGCGGTGCTCGTCAACGGCAAGAACATCGCCGAGGTGTGCGACATGTCGATCGGCGAATCGGCGAAGTTCCTGGCGGCGCTCGAGCTCAGCGAACGGGACCGGCTCATCGCCGAACGCGTCACCAAAGAGATCAACGCCCGTCTCGGTTTCCTGCTCGACGTGGGGCTCGACTACCTCACGATGTCACGCAGCGCCGGCACCCTCGCCGGCGGCGAAGCCCAGCGCATCCGTCTGGCTTCACAGATCGGCTCGGGGCTGGTCGGCACCCTCTACGTGCTCGACGAGCCCTCGATCGGCCTCCACCAGCGCGACAATCGGCGGCTCATCGACACGTTGACCCGCCTGCGTGACCTCGGCAACACCGTCCTCGTCGTCGAGCACGACGAAGAGACGATCCGCGAGAGCGACTGGGTCGTCGACATCGGCCCAGGGGCCGGTGAGCACGGGGGAGCGGTCGTCTACTCGGGCCCGGTCAAGGGCCTCCCCCGGGTCAAGGAGTCGGTCACCGGCCAGTACCTGTCCGGCAAGAAGTCGATCCCGCTGCCCGAGGTGCGCCGGTCGCAGTCGCTCGACCGGCTCCACATCCAGGGGGCGCGCGAGCACAACCTGCAGAACCTCGACGTCGAGATCCCGCTCGGCAACTTCGTGTGTGTCACCGGGGTGTCGGGCTCCGGGAAGTCGACGCTCGTACGCGACATCCTGCTCCCGGTCCTGATGCAGAAGATCTACAAGTCGAAGGGGGCTGCCGGGAAGCACAAGCGGATCGACGGGATCGAACTGCTCGACAAGGTCATCGACATGGATCAGTCGCCGATCGGCCGCACCCCGCGCTCCAACCCGGCGACCTACACCGGGGTCTTCGACAACGTGCGCAAGCTGTTCGCCTCCACCAACGAGGCCAAGGTGCGCGGGTACCTGCCGGGACGGTTCAGCTTCAACGTGAAGGGCGGCCGCTGCGACGCATGCTCCGGCGACGGCACGCTGAAGATCGAGATGCACTTCCTGCCCGACGTGTACGTGCCGTGCGAGATCTGCAAGGGGGCGCGCTACAACCGCGACACCCTCGACATCGAGTTCAAGGGCAAGAACATCGCCGACGTGCTCGACATGCCGGTGGCCGAGGGGGTCGATTTCTTCGCCAACCAGCCGGGCATCGCCCGCTACATGCGCACCCTCTCCGACGTCGGCCTCGGTTATGTCCGGCTCGGCCAGCCCGCCCCGACCCTGTCGGGTGGCGAGGCGCAGCGCGTCAAGCTGGCGACCGAATTGGCGAAGCGTTCCACCGGGCACACCATCTACCTCCTCGACGAGCCCACCACCGGTCTCCACTTCGACGACGTGCGGCGCCTCCTCACCGTCCTGCAACGGCTGGTCGAGCAGGGCAACACCGTGCTGGTGATCGAACACAACCTCGACGTCATCAAGACCGCCGACTGGATCATCGATCTGGGTCCGACCGGGGGCAGCGGCGGAGGTACCGTCGTCGCCGAGGGCCCGCCCGAGCACATCGCCACCGTCGACGCGTCGTACACCGGCCGGTTCCTCAAGGAGGTCCTGGCGTGACGATCGAACCCACTCGATGACGAGCCCCGCGGGCGCAGGGGCTGCACCCGCGATCGGCACTGCCGAGCGACAGGCCCTCCAGCGGAGGACACTGAACTCGCTGCGGCTGGCCCAGGTTCCCGGCCAGGCAGCTGTGGCCGGGATGGTCGCCGTCGTCTCGCTGTTGGCGCGCGACCTCCTCGGCTCCGACCGGCTGGCCGGGATGGGGAGCGCCGCCTTCACCCTGGGTGCGGCGCTGACGATGATCCCGCTGGCTGCGTTCATGCGCCGCCACGGCCGGCGCCCAGGCCTCATCCGGGCGCTGCTGATCGGGGCCTGCGGGTCGGCCGTCGCAGCCGTGGGTGGGCAGGCAGGGCTGTTCCCGATCTTCATCATCGGAATGGTGGCGTTCGGTGCCGGGCAGGCCGCCACCCTCCAGCAGCGCTATGTGGCCGCCGACCTGGCTGCTCCCGAGCAGCAGGCCACGGCGATTGCGGCCATCGTGTGGATCGGCACGCTGGGCGCCATCTTCGGGCCGCTGATGACGCCGGTCGAGAAGCGCTTCGCAGAGTCGATCGGCCTCGATCCGCTGGTCGGGCCGTACCTGTTCGCCGCGCTCCTCTTCGTCGTTGCAGCACTGGTCGTCTACATGCGGCTCCGGCCCGACCCGTTGGCCGTCACCGTGGGCCTGCAGCCCGACGCGGAACGTGTCCATCCGGTCGATCAAGTGCGTTCCTCGGTGCGCACGATCCGCGCCGCCCCGGGCGCCACTCTGGGCCTCGTCGCCATGGCGATCTCACAAGGGACGATGGTCGGGGTCATGACCATGACCCCACCCCACATGGACGACCACGGCCACGCCGACCTGTCGGCGGCGGTGATCGCCGTTCACATCATGGGGATGTACGGGCTGGCTCCGTTCGTCGGCCGGTTCGTCGACTCGGTGGGTCGGATCCGTTCGATCCAGGTCGGTGCGGTCGTGCTCGGCCTCGGAACGGTCGCCACGGTGGTTGCCGGCTACGTGCCGGTCCTCATGTTCGCCGGCCTCTTCTTCCTGGGCCTCGGCTGGAACATCGGGCTCATTGCCGGGTCGACGCTGCTGACGTCCTCGGTGCCAGAAGAGAGCAGGGTCGAGGTGCAGGGCACGTCCGATCTCACGATGAGCATGTGCGGCGCTCTCGGCGCGTTCGGCAGCGGCTTCATCAAAGAAGAACTCGGCTTCCACCTCCTCGCCAACGGCGCCGCCGCCTTCGCCGCCCTACTGCTGATCCTGGCCTGGATGACCGGTGCACGGCTGCGAACCGTCTAACGGTGTCAGACACCTGTTGCAGGTTGCCGTTGCAGGTTCGGGTCGAGCGGAACCTCGCGCGACCGGTGTCAGACACCTGTTGCAGCTTCTGACACCTATTTGTCGCGGAGGCGTTTGCTCAGCTCGTTGAGGCGCTTCTTCTCGGTGCTGCTCAACGCCTCGATGCCGTCGGCGGAGATCTTGTCGAGGAGCGCATCCATCTCGGCCTGGTCCGCGGCCGTCGTGGCCGGGCGGCCCGGCGGTGGGGGAAGAGTGCTGCCCTGCTGCCATGGTCCGTCGACCACCGTTCCACGCGCGGAGGAACCCTTCGAGCGGCGCGAGCGGCGCTGCTTCTTCGGCTTGGGAGTGCGGGGTGAACCGGACCCGACCTCGGCGAGTGGCAGGTGCGGGATGGGCCAGCCGGTGGCGAGCCCGAGGGAGCGCCCCATGAAGAGCGAGGCAGCAACCGACGTGAGGAGGAACACGATGGCGCCCATGGCGCGGCTGCCAGAGTACTGGAGCAGGTTGAGCATCGTGAAGACCGCGGCGATCGCCCAGAGCGGAATGACCTCGAACCACTTCACACCCGGGTAGGTGGCGGCGTAGACCCAGATGCCGCCGAGGAAGAGGGTGCTGAGGCCGAACTCGGCACTCGAGACGTCGAGGCTGTTCCCCAACGTTCCGAGGAAGGTCAGCAGGATCGCCGGGATGAGTGTGATGGAGAGGACCCACACGACGAACTTGTTGCGGCCGAAGAGCGCCTCGAGTTGCTGGCCGAAGAGCCAGAAGAACACGATTCCGAGCACACCCCACAGATCGGGGAAGGTGGCGATGGGCCAGGTGACGAGACGCCACACCTCGAACTCGCGCACCAGCGGGGCACTGAACGCCAGCTTGTAGAAGGCTTCCTGGCTGAATCCGTACACGAACATCGAGGCCACGGCGAGCAGGCAGATGAGGTCGACGGTGGTGACGTCGTAGCGGCCCGCGGTGAACCAGCCCTGGTTCGGACGGCGGCGGAAGAGGGCTCCCAGGTAGTCGGACATCGGACGGTCACGGTACCCGAGCATCCGTATGCTGCGGTGGTCATGGTGCAGCGTCCTCCGACCGGGACCATCCCCGAAGAGCCCGGTTCGTACCAGTTCAAGGATGCCCACGGCCGCGTCATCTACGTGGGGAAGGCAGCGAACCTCCGGGCCCGCCTCTCCAACTACTTCCAGTCGCCGCGCAACATGCACGTGCGCACCGCGCAGATGGTGGCCACCGCCGAGACCGTGGAGTGGACGATCGTCCGCAACGAGGTCGAGGCGCTCATGCTCGAGTACAGCCTGATCAAGCAGCACCGGCCGCGGTTCAACGTCCGGCTGCGTGACGACAAGAGCTACCCCTTCCTCGCCGTCACCGCTGCCGACAAGTGGCCGCGGGCGATGGTGGTGCGCGGCCGCAAGCGCAAGGGCAACCGCTACTTCGGCCCGTACGCCCACGCCTACGCCATCCGCGACACCCTCGACCTGTTGCTCCGCAGCTTCCCGATCCGGACCTGCTCCGAGAACAAGTTCCAGGAACACGAGCGCCTGGGCCGGCCGTGCCTGCTGTTCCACATCGAGAAGTGCGCGGGTCCGTGTGTGGCGGAGATCGAGGAGATGGAGTACCGCGAGCTGGTCACCCAGCTCTGCGAGTTCCTCGATGGCGACACCGACGAGATCGTGCAGACCCTCGAACGGGAGATGCGCGGGGCCGCCGACCAGCTCGACTTCGAGAAGGCGGCGCGGCTGCGCGACCGGCTCACCGCGGTGCGCAAGGCGATCGAGAAGCAGCAGATGGTCGTCGACCGCAAGGAGGATCTCGACGTCATCGGCGTCGCCGAGGACGAGCTGGAGGCGGCGGTGCAGGTCTTCTACGTCCGCAAGGGGCGTGTCGTCGGCCGCAAGGGCTTCATCGTGGACAAGGTCGAAGAACTCACTCCCGGCCGGCTGGTCGACCGGATCCTCGAGTCGATGTACGGCGACGAACCGGTGCTGGGGGTCCCGAAGCAGGTGCTGGTTCCGTTCGAAGCCGAGGACCGGGATACGTACGAGGAATGGCTGGCGATGCTGCGGGGGTCGGGGGTGCAGGTCCGAGTGCCGCAGCGCGGCGACAAGCGGGCCCTGCTCGAGACGGTCACCCACAACGCGCGGGAGGAGTTCACCCGCCACCGGCTGCGTCGGGCCAGCGACCACAACACCCGTAGCCGGGCGCTCACCGAACTCCAGGATCAGCTGGGGCTACCCGAAGCCCCCTTGCGCATCGAGTGCTACGACATGGCCCACCTCCAGGGCAGCGACTACGTGGGTTCGATGGTGGTGCTGGAGGACGGCCTGCCCAACAAGCGGGAGTACCGCCGCTTCAAGGTCAACGAGGTCGAGGGAAACGACGACTTCGCGGCGATGGCCGAGGTGGTGCGCCGCCGTCTCCAGGCCTACGTGGACGAGCGCGACAAGCCCGTGGGTGAGCGAGGGGAGAAGCCGGGGAAGTTCGCCTACCCGCCTCAACTGTTGCTCGTCGACGGAGGCAAGGGCCAGGTCAGCGCCACCCAGGCGGTGGTGGAGGAATTGGGTCTCGCCGACGAGATCCCGGTCGCCGGGCTCGCCAAACGTTTCGAGGAAGTGTTCGTGCCGGGTCGGTCGCATCCCGTCGAGATTCCGCGGGGGAGCGAGGCGCTCTTCATGCTGCAGCGAATCCGCGACGAGGCCCACCGGTTCGCCAACACGTTCCACCGTGAGCGCCGCAGCAAACGGATGACCCGCTCCGCCCTCGACGGGATCCCCGGCCTCGGCGAAGTACGGCGGAAGAAGGTCGTGAAGGCACTCGGCGGGGTCAATGCGGTGAAGCAGGCGGACCTCGAGGACCTGCAGGGGCTGAGTTTCCTGCCGGACGCCGTTGCTCGATCGATCTACGACAAGTTCCACCAGGCCCAGCCGGCAGACGCCGACGTCGATGGGGATCAGCCCAGCTGATCGATCACCTCGGCCTGGAACCGGTCGACGGCGTCGAGGACCTGCGCGGGCTCGTTGCCGAACGTGAAGTCGGGCACGATCAGTTCGTCGAATCCCGCGTCGGCATAGTCACCGATGCGGTCGACCAGGTGGCTTCCGGTCCCGGCGATGGTCCGGTTCGCCCAGTCGCCGCCCATCACCGCGTCGATCATCTTCTGGTCGTCGGTGAGGAACACGAGAGCCTGGGTCGACGTGTGGAAGCTCCCGGGGTCGCGATCGGCCTTCTCGCATGCCTGGACGAGTGCGGCACGACACTCGGCGGCCAGTTCGGGAGCACCCCACGTGTTCCACTCGTCGGCGAACCGTGCCGTGAAACCCAACATGCGCGGGCTCTTGGTGCCGACGAGGAGGGGGAGCGTGTCCTGAACGGGTTTCGGGTCACAGGGAGCATCGGTGATCTCGTAGAAGTCGCCGGAGAACGTCGTGCGGTCGTTGTCGAGCAGGCTGCGCACGACCTCGATCGCTTCCCCGAAGCGCGACACCCGCGGCCCGGGAGCCTCGAGTTCGATGCCGTAGGCCTTGTGCTCGTTGATCTGCCAGCCGGCGCCGAGGCCGAGCACCATGCGGCCTGCCGAGAGTCGGTCGATGGATGCGGCGCGGTTGGCGAGCAACGCAGGGTGGTGGACCGAGGTGGGGGAGACGAGGGGACCGATGCGCAGCGACGACGTCACCGCCGCGACGGCCGGCAGGATCGCCCAGACCTCGTTGGTGTCGCCCGGGGCGAACTCCTCGCTCCCGGTGTTCGGCATGTAGTGGTCGGCGTACCAGAACCCGTGCCAGCCGAGGCCGTCGACGTGTCGAGCGAGGTCGAGAACCGTTTCCGGAGCACGTGACGGGTCGGGCCAGATGGAGAACTTCACGCGGCCGACGGTACCCCTTCGTAGTGTGCGGTCCGTGAGTGAGACCGACCCGGGTGGATGGGAGGAGAGCGCGGCGTGGTGGATCGAGGGGTTCACCGAGGGGGCCGACCCCGAGTACGAGGAGCAGATCCTCCCACTGGCCGCCGACGAGCTCGCCGGCCTCGACCCCGTGGTCGACGTCGGATGCGGCGACGGGCAGATCTCCCGCTTGCTCGCTGAGCGGGGCGTCGGGGTCGTCGGAGCGGATCCGACGTGGAATCAGATCCACGTGGCCCACGAACGAGGCGGTGGACCCGTATATGCACAGGGTGCGGCTGGCGCGATGCCGTTCCGCGACCGCACCTTCGACGCGGCGGTCGCGTGCCTGGTGTTCGAACACGTCGACGCAGTGGACGCTGCCCTCGCCGAGGTGGCCCGCATTCTGCGGCCCGGCGGCCGCTTCGCGTTCTTCCTCAACCACCCGATCATCCAGACCCCGGGGAGCGGTTGGGTGGATGACCACACCCTCGACCCGCCCGAGGAGTACTGGCGCCTCGGGCCGTACCTCACGGAGACCGCATCGATGGAACAGGTGGAGAAGGACGTGTGGATCCGCTTTGTCCATCGGCCGCTCTCGCGGTACGTGAACGCGGCGGCCGCAGCCGGGTTGCGTGTGGAGAGGATGGTCGAACCGTCGCCGCCCCCGGGTTTCCTCGCCCGGGCGCCGGAGTACGCGGCCGCCGGCGCGTATCCGCGACTTCTCTACCTGCGGATGACCCGCGTCGGTACTGTGGGCCCAGATGTCTGAGGTCACCCTCATCACAGGTCTGTCGGGGGCCGGGCGTTCGGCCGCGGCGAACGTTCTGGAGGATCTCGGCTGGTACGTCGTCGACAACCTTCCCACGAGCCTCGTCGACACCATCGTCGAACTCGCGTCGAAGCCGGGCGGTGACCTCGAACGGTTGGCCCTCGTCGCCGGTCGGCAGTACGACGTGATCCTCACCAAGGTGGCCGAGCTACGAGGCTCCGGTCACCATGTGCGAACCGTGTTTCTCGATGCCGCCACACCCGAGCTCGTGGCGCGGTACAACGCGTCGAAACGTCGCCACCCACTCTCCGATGATGTCGAGGGCCTCGTCGAGTCGATCGAGCTCGAGCGGTCGCGCCTCGATCCGGTGAGGGGCGCGGCCGATCTCGTGATCGACACCACCGACCTGAACGTGCACCAACTCAAGGCGAAGCTGATCCACGCCTTCGACACTTCGTCCGAGGCGCGGCTGCAAGTGGCGGTGGAGAGCTTCGGCTTCAAGCACGGGTTGCCGCTCGACGCCGACATCGTGATGGACGTCCGCTTCCTCCCGAACCCGCACTGGGACGAGAGGCTGCGTCCTCTCACCGGGCACGACCCGCAGGTGCGCGACTATGTGCTGGAGACTGCGGCGGGATCGTCATTCGTCGACCAGTTCGACGCCTTGCTCAGCACCCTGCTCCCACAGTACGAGGCGGAGGGACGGAGCTACCTCACGGTCGCCGTCGGATGCACCGGGGGCCGGCACCGCTCGGTCGCGGTGGCCGAGGAGATGGCGGCCCGGCTGCGCTCGCGCGGAGTCGCGGTCAACGCGGCACACCGCGATCTGGCGCGCTGATCGAGACCGCGTTTGGGGACCGAAGGCCCGGTCACCGCTTCGCGAACGCGGCTACCATCGTCCCTGGTCCACATCCCCAACCCAAAGGATCCCCCACGTCATGACGGTCAGAGTCGGCATCAACGGTTTCGGTCGGATCGGCCGCAACTTCTACCGAGCGGCCAAGGCCGCAGGGGCGGACATCGAGTTCGTCGCAGTGAACGATCTGGGCTCGCTCGAGACGATGGCCCACCTCCTCAAGTACGACTCGGTGCTCGGGCGCCTCGATGAGAAGGTCAGCGTGATGAAGTCGGGCCTGAAGATCGGGTCCGAGAACCTGAAGGTGCTCTCCGAACGCGACCCCGCCGACCTGCCGTGGGGCGACCTCGGTGTCGACGTGGTCATCGAGTCGACGGGCTTCTTCAACTCGCGCGACGCCGCCGCGGCCCACCTCGACGCCGGTGCCCCGCTGGTGATCGTGTCGGCCCCCGCGTCGGGTGCCGACGCCACCTTCGTGTACGGCGTCAACCACAAGGACTTCCGTATCTCCAAGCACAAGGTCATCTCCAACGCGTCGTGCACCACGAATTGCTTCGTGCCGCTGGTGAAGGTGCTCGACGACGAGTTCGGTGTCGTCAACGGCCTGATGACCACTGTCCACGCCTACACCGGCGACCAGAACCTCGTCGACGGTCCGCACAAGGATCTTCGCCGGGCCCGGGGCGCGGCGATCAACATCGTGCCCACCTCCACCGGTGCGGCCCGCGCCACCTCGCTCGTGATGGAGTCGATGAAGGGCAAGCTCGACGGCACCGCCCTCCGGGTCCCGATTCCCACCGGCTCGCTCACCGACTTCACGGTGAACCTGCGCAGGAAGGCGAGCGTGGAGGAGATCAACGCCGCCTACGAGGCCGCCTCGAAGAAGGCCCTCAAGGGCGTCCTCAAGTACACCGAGGACCCGATCGTGTCGAGCGACATCGTCACCGACCCGCACTCGTGCATCTTCGACGCCGGCCTCACCATGAGCATGGGCAAGTTGGTGAAGGTCAACGGCTGGTACGACAACGAGTGGGGCTACTCGAACCGCCTCGTCGACATGGTGCTGTTCACCGGCTCCAAGGTGAAGCGCTGAGGACTCGCACAACATGAGCGAGATCCCCCGCCTGGAGGATCTGGAAGGGCGCCTCGACGGTTTGTCGGGGCGCCGCATCCTCGTTCGGACCGACTTCAACGTGCCCCTCGACGACTCGTCGGGCGCGCCCGTGATCACCGACGACTTCCGGATCCGCTCCGCCCTGCCCACGATCGAATGGCTCACCGAGCGTGGTGCCCAGGTGGTGACCGCCAGCCACCTCGGCCGGCCGAAGGGTGAACCGAACCCCGAATTCTCGATGGAGCCCGTCCGGACCCGGCTCGCCGAGTTGGCCCCCGGTGTGGAGCTGCTCGAGAATCTCCGTTTCGACCCCGGCGAGACGGGGAACGATCCCGCCTTTACCGCAACCCTCGTCGAGGGGATCGACGGCTACGTGAACGACGCGTTCGGCGCGTCCCACCGCGCGCACGCGTCGATCGTCGGCCCGCCGCAGTCGGTGCCGTCGGCGATGGGTCGCCTGCTCGAGAAGGAAGTCGACGTCCTGCTCGGGATGCGCAACACGCCGCGCCGGCCGTTCGTTGCCGTCCTCGGTGGCGCCAAGATCTCCGACAAGCTCGGTGTGGTCGAAGCCCTGCTCGGCGTCGTGGACGAACTCGTCATCGGGGGAGCGATGTGCTTCTCGTTCCTCGCTGCGCAGGGCAAGTCGATCGGCGACTCGCTCCACGAGCCCGACATGATCGGCACTTGTGGCCGCCTGCTGGAGCAGGCCACGGCCGCCGGCAAGACGATCCATCTCCCCGACGACATCACAGGTGTCGGCCCGAACGGCGAGTTCGCCACGTTCGGTGCCAGCCTGCCCGACGGGGCGAAGGGGTTCGACATCGGACCTGGGAGCGCCGCGGCGTTCTCCGACGTCATCATGGACGCTCGCATGGTGTTCTGGAACGGTCCCATGGGCATGTTCGAAGACGAGCGCTTCGCTGCCGGTACCCGCACAGTGGCCCAGGCGATGGCCGACACGAAGGCCTTCACGGTCGTGGGTGGCGGCGACTCTGCCGCAGCCCTCGCACAATTCCGCCTCGACGACGAGGTGGATCACGTTTCCACCGGCGGTGGTGCCAGTCTCGAGTTGCTCGAGCACGGCGACCTCCCCGGTCTCGCAGCCCTCAGAGGTGACTCATGACCCGACGTCCGCTGATCTCCGGCAACTGGAAGATGCATCTGAACCACTTCGATGCGATCCAGGCCGTGCAGAAGCTCCACTACCTGGTGCCGCAGGAGACCTTCGACGACGTCGACGTGAGCGTGCACCCCCCGTTCACCGACATCCGCTCGGTGCAGACGGTGATCCAGAGCGACGAGATGTCGATCGCGCTCGGGGCGCAGAACTGCCACGACCAGGAGAAGGGGGCCTTCACCGGCGAGGTGTCTCCCGCCTTCCTCGCCAAGCTCGACGTGCGCCTGGTGATCGTGGGCCACAGCGAGCGGCGCGAGATCTTCGGCGAGACCGACGAGTTCGTCAATGCCAAGGTCAAGTCGGTGCTGCAACACGGGATGACGCCGATCATGTGCTGTGGCGAGACCCTGGAAGAGCGCGAAGCCGGCTCGACCACCGACAAGGTGCTCGGCCAGATCGACGCCGGCCTGGCGGGCGTGAGCGCCGAGCAGGTTGCCGGCCTCGTCATCGCCTACGAGCCGATCTGGGCCATCGGAACGGGTAAGACCGCCACATCCGACGATGCCCAGCAGGTGTGCGCCACGATCCGTTCCCGCGTCCGCGAGACGTTCGGGGACGACACCGCCGAATCGGTCCGCATCCAGTACGGAGGGTCGGTGAAGCCGGCGAACGCCACCGAGTTGATGGGCCGGCCCGACATCGACGGGGCGTTGGTCGGCGGAGCCAGCCTCGACCCCGACGACTTCGCGCGGATCGTCCAGTTCGGCAGCTGACTCGCCGCCATCGCGTCACCCGGGTCGGCGACAATTGTTCCGGCTCTGTGAACAATTCGTTCGGAATTTGGGGCGGGTTCCAACTCTGGGTGACCGCTTGGTAGCCTACCCGGCACCAATGGCACACCTAGGGAGGAGTGCGCCAGTTCCGGTGAACACCGGTACCACGGCGTGGCACGCGAGAACCTGTTCCCGTCTCTGCAACGTCGTCTCCCATTTCTGTATTCCATTCAGGAGGACAACTACGTGAACAAGACCCGTAAGAGCATGAAGTTCGCTGCACTCGCAGCAGCTTCGGCTTTGGTCTTCGCTGCCTGTGGCGGCGATGACGACGACGACGGCGCTTCGGAGACCGAAGCCCCGGCCGAAACCGAGGCCGCCGAGGAAGAGGCTCCGGCCGAGACCGAGGCCGCCGAGGAAGAGGCTCCAGCCGAGACCGAGGCCGCCGAGGAAGAGGCTCCGGCCGAAGGCGCCTCAGGTGGGACCTACATCTGGGCCCACGAGCAGGAGCCACCGGACCTGCACGTCGACGACCCCGAGAACAACCTGAGCACCGCGTCGTGGACCTTGCAGGCCATGTACGACGGTCTGTTCGGCGTCACCGCGTCGACCGAGTTCTTCCCAGAGCTCCTCGCCGGCGAGCCCGAAGTCGTGGAGAACGACGACGGCGGAGTGACTGCCAACTTCGTCCTGCGCGACGGCTTGATGTGGAGCGACGGAACGCCGCTCACCGCGAACGACGTGAAGTTCATGTTCGACGTGATCATGGCCACCGACGGCGAAGACGAAGAGGGCAACCCCGCCTACGTCTACCTGCTCGGCGACCGCACCGGCTACGACACCGTGACCGACTTCACCGTCGTGAGTGACACCGAGTTCTCGATGACCTGGTCCGAGTTCTTCGCTGGTTGGAAGGCCCTCCTCGAGCGCGTCTACCCCGCCCACGTCTTCTCTGAGGACCCCGTGGTCGCGGCCGGCGAGATGAACGAGGCACTGCGCGAGCTCACCACGGCTGATGGCAACATCATGCCGGCGAGCGGCGCGATGGTGTTCGACTCGTGGGAGAAGGGCGTCCAGCTCAACATGGTGCGCAACGACAACTACCACGGTTCGGTCAGCCCAGACGTGGTCAACCAGGGCGCTGTTGCCTCGGTCGACGGTGTCCAGATCAACTACGTGACCGACACCGACGCGCAGATCAACGCTCTGCTCGCCGGCGAGGCCAACATGATCATGACCCAGCCGCAGCTGGCCTTCGAAGACCTCGCCTCCAGCGACGACTTCACCGTGCTGTCGTCTGCCGGCCCGGTCTACGAGCACTGGGGCCTGAACCTCTTCAACGTCCACCTCGCCAAGCCCGAGGTGCGTGAGGCCCTCGCCTTTGCCATGAACAAGGCCGAGGTGATGGAAGGTCTGTACACGCCGCTGTTCGGTGACGCCCTGCCCTCCGAGGGCCTGGGCAACATCTACTGGCTGTCGAACCAGGGCAACTACGAGAACCACGCTGGCGAAGCCGGCTACGGTGCCGGCGACATCGACTCGGCCCGTGCGTCCCTCGAGGCCGCCGGCTACGTCGACAACGGTGGCGTCTACGAGCACCCCGAAGACGGTGTGCTCTCGCTCCGAGTCGGTACCACCGGTGGCAACCGTCTGCGTGAGATCCAGCAGGAACTCATCCAGGCCCAGATGTCCGACGCCGGTATCGAGATCGTCATCGACAACGTCGAGGGCGCGGCCTACTTCGGTGAGGTTCCGTTCTCGGCCGATTCGCTCGAGTGCTCGAACAGCAACGGCGAGTCCGGCAACTGCGACATCTGGGACATCACCCAGTTCGCATGGGTCGGTGGCCCGTGGCCCGGTGGCATGAGCGGCAACCTCCGGAGCGGTTCCGGCGGCAACCCGTACGGCCACAACAGCGAGGCGTTCGACACGAAGGCCGATGAGTGCGACACCACCATCGACGACACCGAGCGCGCTGCTTGCTACAACGAGCTGGACAAGTTCGTGACCACCCTCGAGGCTGATCCCGAGACCGGTCTGTTCATCCTCCCGCTCACCCAGAAGCCGTCCTTCTACGGCGTGACCTCCGCCCTCAGCCAGGCCCCCGTGGCGCCTGACGCTGACGACGCCGGTCCGCTCGTGAACGTCGTCGACGCCGTCCTCGCCAGCTGATCAGGAACCTCTGATCACACTGTGAAGTGACAGCGCAGCCGGGGCCCCGCACCTGCGGGGCCCCGGTCGCGTTCACGTCCCTGTTCTCCACGATCCCCCGATCCGCCTAAGGTTCTCCGCACCGTGCTCGCGTATGTCACAAGGCGCCTCCTCGCAACGATCCCACTTCTGTTGCTCGCGCTGTACCTCGTGTACGTCGGCGTCTCCCTGACCACCGACCCCCTGGCCGACTTCTACCTCTGCCTCCCCCGTTGCCAGGACGGGTTCGACCAGATCGAGGAGCTCTACAACCTCGACGTCAATGTGTGGATTCGCCCCTTCTACTGGTTCGCCGATGTGATCTCCGGCGATCTCGGTGACTCTTCCACCATCGGCGAGCCGGTCACCGATGTGCTCCGCAGCCGTGGATGGAACACCGCGATGATCGCGTTCCCGGCGTTCCTGGTCAGCGCCATCCTCGCTCTGCTCCTCTCCGTCTACTCCGCTCGCCACCAGTACTCGTTCGGCGACTACTTCTTCACCGGCCTCGCCTTCATCGGCCTGGCATTCCCCTCCTTCGTCCTCGCCCTCCTGATCCAGAACGTCTTCGGGGTCCAGCTCGAGAACTGGTTCGGGATCAAACCCTTCAACACCGGACGCAAGACCGGCGAGAACTTCTTCGAACTCCTGCGGGACATCACGTTGCCGGTCATGTCGCTCTCGATTCTGTTCATCTCCGCCGACAGCCGCTTCGGGCGGGCGTCGATGCTCGAGACCCTGAACCAGGACTACATCCGCACCGCTCGCGCCAAGGGCCTCGACGAGCGGCGCGTCGTGTGGAAGCACGCACTGCGCAACGCCCTCATCCCGCTCGTCACCCTCTGGGCACTCAACTTCTCGGCGCTCATGGGCGGCTCTGTCGTGACCGAGTCGATCTTCTCGTGGCCCGGCCTCGGTCCCGCCTTCATCCGCGGGCTGACCTCGGCCGACCTGAACCTGGTGCTCGGGATCGTCTTGTTGACGGGCACGATCACCGTCGTGTTCAACCTGGTCGCCGACGTGATGTACGGCGTCCTCGATCCACGGATCAGATTGGGTTAGGGGGACAGGTGTCCGAAACAGAAATCCGCGCTCACGACATCGCCGAGGTCCACGACGAGGTCACGCCTGCGTTCAGCGCGATCGAGATGGAGGGCCTCGACGAGACGCCCAAGTCGTTCGGCCGCCTCGCCTGGGAGAGATTCCGTCACCACAAGCTCGCCTTGGCCGGTGTCATCGGTCTGATCCTCATCATCGCCCTTTTCTTCATCGCCCCACAGTTCAGCGACTACACCTTCGATGAGCGCAACGTCCGCGATCGGCTCCTCGGCCCCTCCCGGGACCATCCGTTCGGCACGGACGAGATCGGCCGCGACCTCTTCGTTCGAACCGCTCAAGGTGGCCGATATTCCATCCGGATCGGTCTCATCTCCGCCATCATGGCGACCGCGGTCGGAACGGTGTTGGGCGCGGTGGCGGCCTACTTCGGTCGGGCCATCGACGTGGTGATCTCCCAGCTGATCAACCTGGTGCTCATCGTGCCGGCGCTGCTCATCCTGGCCGTGTTCGCTCTCTACTTCGGCCGTGACGCCAACAGGTTGGCGCTGGTCCTCGCGCTCCTCCTCTGGACCCGCATCGCCCGTGTGGTGAGAGGAGTCGTCCTGTCGTTGAAGGAACAGGAGTTCATCATGGCGGCGCGTGCGGCCGGCGCTTCGCATTGGCGGATCGTCTTCAAGCACGTGCTCCCCAACGTGGTCGGGGCCGTCGTGGTCGAGGTGACCCTCCTCGTCGGTACGGTCATCGTGCTCGAGTCCACCCTCTCGTTCCTCGGACTCGGCGTTCAACCGCCGAACGCCTCACTGGGCACGCTGGTGGCCGACGCCAAGGGCAGCATCGACTCCGACCCCATTCGGGTGCTCACACCGGGCATCTTCATCGTGCTCATCGTCCTGTGCATCAACTTCGTGGGTGACGGTCTTCGCGATGCGCTCGATCCGCGCTCCAAGATCGAAGGATCGAAGGCGCCGAAGAGCAAGGCCGTCAAGGGAGTTGCCGTGGGCAGTGCCGAGACCCCTGGTGGTGACGAGTGAGTGCCGGAACACCGCTGCTGCGGGCCGACGATCTCAGCGTCACCTTCCATGCCAAGGACTCACAGGTCCGAGCCGTCACCGACGTCAGCTTCGAGATCCACTCCGGCGAGGTGCTCGCGGTGGTGGGCGAGTCCGGTTCCGGTAAGTCGGTCACCGCGCTCGCCCTGATGCGCCTGCATCCGCGCAACACCGAGATCACCGGCGATGTGGAGTTCGACGGGATGGACGTTCTCGCCATGAGCGAGAGCGAGATGCGCGCCATCCGCGGCCGCGACATCGCAATGATCTTCCAGGACCCGATGACGGCGATGAACCCAGTGTTCACGGTGGGAGATCAGATCGTCGAGGCCATTCGGCTGCACAACGACATCTCTTCGAAAGAGGCATGGACACGGGCCGTCGACCTGCTCCAACTGGTCGGTGTGCCCGAGCCTCAACAGAGGGCTGCGCAGTATCCGCACGAATACTCGGGAGGGATGCGCCAGAGGGCGATGATCGCCATGGCGATCTCGAACGACCCGAAGCTGCTCATCGCCGACGAGCCCACCACCGCTCTCGACGTCACCGTCCAGGCGCAGGTGATGGAGGTCCTCCACGACGTGAAGGAGGCCACCGGTTCGGCGATCATGCTGATCACGCACGACCTCGGACTCGTCGCCGGATCGGCCGACCGTGTCCAGGTGATGTATGCCAGCCGGCTCATGGAGACCGGTTCGATCGACGACATCTTCTACCGCTCGCAGAACCCCTACACCAGGGCCCTGCTCAACTCGATCCCCGATCTCGAGGAGGACCAGGACACCCTGGAGGCCATCCCGGGCAACCCGCCGAGCCTCACCCGTCCACCTCGGGGTTGCGCCTTCGGGCCGCGGTGCTCGATGGTGGTCGAGAGGTGCGTCGAGGAACAGCCCGAGTTGCTGACCCTCGACGGAACGCACGCCAGCCGGTGCCACCGTGCAAGCGAGATCGAGGTCGAGGTCGAGGTCGAACTGGAGGGGGCATCATGACCGACGTCGCCGACGTCTCCCCATACGAATCGCACGCGCTCGATGATCTCTCGGCGGGCGAGCCGCTGCTGAGGGTCCGCAACCTGGTGAAGGAGTTCCCGATTCGGGCGGGCGTGTTCCGCCGCCAGGTCGGCTCCGTCAAGGCCGTCAGTGACGTGAGCTTCGATCTGTTCCCGCAGGAGACTCTCGGCATCGTCGGCGAGTCGGGCTGTGGGAAGAGCACTCTCGGCCGTTCGCTGCTGCGCCTGGTCGAGCCGACCGCCGGCACCGTTCAATTCGGCGTCGAAGATGTCACGGCGGCTTCGAAGAAGCGGATGCGCGAACTGCGCAGCGACCTGCAGATGGTCTTCCAGGACCCCTACGCCTCGCTGAACCCGCGGCTCCCGATCCGCGACATCGTGGGAGAGCCCATGGTGATTCACGGCGTCTCCCGCAAAGAGGCCAAGCAGCGGGTCGGCGATCTGCTGGCGCGGGTCGGTCTGCTGCCCGAGCACGGCAACCGCTACCCGCACGAGTTCTCCGGTGGGCAGCGCCAGCGCATCGGCATCGCCCGCTCGCTCGCCCTGCGACCGAAGGTGATCGTCCTCGACGAGCCGGTGTCGGCCCTCGACGTGAGCATCCAGGCCCAGGTCCTGAACCTGCTCGACGAGATCCAGGACGAGTTCGAGCTGAGCTTCATGTTCATCGCCCACGACCTGTCGGTCGTGCGCCACACGAGCGACCGCATCGCAGTGATGTACCTGGGGCGGATCGCCGAGCTCGCCGACCGGCACACCCTGTACGACGAGCCGGCTCACCCCTACACCCAGTCGCTGCTGTCGGCGGTCCCGGTGGCCGACCCGCGACGCGAGAGGTCCCGCCAGCGGATCATCCTGCAGGGCGACGTTCCCAGCCCGGCCAATCCGCCCTCCGGCTGCAGATTCCACCCGCGGTGCCCGATCGCCCAGGAGAAGTGCGCGTCCGAGACCCCCGAACTCCGTGAGATCTCGCCGGGCCACCAGGTGGCGTGCCACTTCGATCTGAAGCCGGGAGAGACCCTGATCCAGCGGACCGAGGAACTCGGCCGTACGGTCGACATCGCCGGTCGCTGAGATCGCACCGATGGGCCACGTCGGAGAGCCCGCCCCGGTCCCCACCGAGATCACACTTCACTCGTCGTGGCGCGGTCTCGTCTCGAGTTCGGTCGGAGGGGGGGTGATTCTTCTGGGCGGGCTCGTTGGCGTATCGCTGGGCGGGTTCCGGTTCTTCCCCACGTTCCTGCTGGTACTCGGGCTGTTCCTGTCGGCTGTGGTCGTC
>CBFCWZ010000021.1:0-20100 GCA_965601935.1 uncultured Ilumatobacteraceae bacterium | reverse complement strand
GACCCCGGGTCCGGCGAGCGTCGTCAGCAGCCCGGAGACGAGATCGTCGATCGGGCCGACCTCGAGGTCGCGTTCGGTCAACACGACTCGGCTCAGCCGGGCGATGGCTTCCGCGCGTTCGGCAGCCCGGCCGAGCCAGAAGAGAGACTCGGCGGCCCGGGTCGGCACCGAGGCGATCAGGTCCACCTGCGGGAGCTGACCGGCAGTGAGCACGACCGGAGAGTCGGCGCCGAGGACCCACACGTCCTTGGCGATGCAGGGAGTCGGGATCCGAGGGTCGTCGAAGTCGCCCAACATCCTGCCGTTCCCACCCGGCATCACCGTGATGCCGTCGTCGGTGGCCACTGCGTGAAGGCGCAGCACCATCGGGAGGTCGATGGCGGCACCGTCGCGCCAGACCGACAGGCGCTCGGCAGGCGCGTCGAGCAGGCCGTCGAGCAAGGTGCCCGGCGGAGCTGCTCCTGGAGCACGCAACGGAAGGACGGGCCGGAAGCCAGTGAGGAATTCGGCGGCAGCGTCCCAGACGCCGGCGAGGGAATCGGACTCCATGATCCCGGCCCCGTGGGCGTTGGCGAACGCAACGCTGCCCTCGGCACGGGCCTGGAGGACGCCGGGGATTCCGGCGGCCCCGGCGGCGTTCACCTCCATCGGATCGAGGTGGTGGTCCTCCAAGCGGCGGTGGATGACATCGACCGGCTCCAGCCCGGACAGCGTGCGCAACCACACTCGCCGCCGTCGGACAACGAGGTCGGCAGCCTCCACGAGGTTGAACCCGAGCTTCGTGGCCACGTAGGAGTGTTCGACATACGAGGCGTGGTCGATGCCACCGGAGAAGACGACGATCCGTGGATCGGCGGTGCCGGCCAGTTCGGCGAGGCCGCGCCGCAGGGTGACCAGTATTGGTTCGATGGCCCGCGGTCGCACGCCGTCGGTGAAGCCGACTGCTTGGGCGTACACGGCTCGGTCGAGCAAGGAGTAGCCGAGGCCGGTCGGTGCGTCGGTGTGGTCCGCAATGGCGTACCAGTAACCGGTCACATCCCGCACCACGTCGACGCTGAACGAGGTGAGCCAGCGGTGTGGGGCGCGATGCCCGACCGCCGCCAACCGGTAGCGATCGGTGGCCCACATCCGGGACGGTTCGATGACCCGCTCCCCCACCAGACGACGGTCCCCGTAGAGATCGGACAGGATCGCCTCGGCAGCGCGCATCCGCTCGGTGACGGCTCCGGCCAGCCAGGCGAACTCGTCGCTGGTCAACACGTAGGGCAGCGGATCGACGCGCCACGGCCGGCTCTCCAGGGCGACGGCCCGACCGTCGGCACGGGCAGGCAGATCGTGCACGACGTGGCCGGCACCCTCGGCGGCGAGGAGCCGGTCGAGCAACTTCTGGCGCCGGTCGAGCTCGGAGGCGGGCGGCGCCGGAAGGAGCGGCGTCACGACTCGCCGACGCGCAGGTAGCGCCGTTCGATCTCTGCGCTCACCGCCTGAAGCGCCACCTGCACCTCTTCCATGGCCTGGTCGAGGAAGCGGCCGTCGTCGACAACCGCTGGCGTCGAACGGAGGACCTGCTCGGCGGCGGCGACGGCAGCTCCCACGTCGTCGCTCCGGCTCAGCCGGCCGAGTGAGACCTTCATCTCCCCCAACGTGAATGCCACCGACCGGGGGAAGCGGTCGTGGAACAGGAGGAACCGCACGACCTCGCGCCCCTCGACCGGGCCACGAACTGCTCGTTGGTACATCTGCAGCGCCGACAGCGAGCGCAGAACCCCCATCCAGTGCACCTCGTCCTGGGCGCGGTCGTCGGCCGCCATCAACGCGGTGGCGCGGACCCCGACCACTCGAGTCGTCATGTCGGCGCGTTCCATCAGCCGGCCGAGCCGCCACATGTCGTAGGCGGCATCGCGGGTCATCGTCGACATGAGGATGCCCTCGAGACGCCGGCTGTCGTCGATGACCTTGTTCAAGATGCGATGCCGGAAGCGCCGGTCGGTGGCGCGGTCGACATCGCGTTCCACGAACATCCAGAGGTCGTTGACCGCCTGCCAGGCCTCCCGGGGCAGTACCTCGCGGGTCGTCCGCAGGTTGGATCGGGCGTGGTCGACGCTGGCCGCCACGCTGCCCGGCCGGTGGTGATCGACCACGAGGGCGCGCACGACGGCTGCTTCGTCGAGCGAGACGTCGAGGGTGGCGCCACCGGCCAGCGTGGCGAGTGGCGCCCACAGCGAGTGCTCGCCCGACTCGACGGTGGGCATCTCGACGAAGACGTCACCGAACGCGCTCACGACGCGGGACGTGTCCTCGGCCCGCTCCATGTAACGGGCAGCCCAGTAGATGCGATCGGCAACCCGCGACAACAGAGCCATCAGCCCGCCTCCGGAGCGGTCTCGCCGACGATCCAGGTGTCCTTGCTGCCGCCACCTTGCGAGCTGTTCACGATGAGCGAACCCTCCCGGAGGGCGACGCGGGTGAGGCCCCCGGCGGTGACGTAGCTCCGTTCGCCCGTGAGGATGAACGGGCGGAGATCGATGTGCCGCGGAACCAGCTCCCCGTCGATCAGGGTCGGAGCGGTGGAGAGCTGGAGGATCGGCTGGGCGACCCAGTTGCGCGGGTCCTCCTGGATCGCCTCGGCGCACTTCGCCAGCTCCTTCTCGGAGGCCCGGTCGCCGATGACGATGCCGTACCCGCCGCTCTCGTTGGCCGGCTTCACCACCAACTCGTCGAGATGGTCGAGCACGTACTGCCGTTCCTCGTCGTACATGCACCGGTGGGTCGGCACATTGGCGATGAGCGGATCCTCGTCGAGGTAGTAGCGGATGAGGTCGGGCACCCACGCGTAGACCGCCTTGTCGTCGGCGACGCCCGCACCCGGAGCGTTGGCGATGCCGACGTTGCCGGCCGTGTAGGCCCGCATCAGGCCCCGGACCCCGAGCAGCGAGTCGGCCCGGAACACCTCCGGGTCGAGGAACAGGTCGTCGATGCGCCGGTAGATGACGTGGACCCGCTCACGGCCCTCGACCGTGTACATGTAGACGCAGTCGTCGGACCCGACGACGAGATCCTCGCCCTCGACCAACTCGGCTCCCAGCTGCTGGGCGAGGAACGAATGCTCGAAGTAGGCGGAGTTGAAGATGCCGGGGGTGAGGACGGCGATGGTCGGGTCGTCGACGTCGTCGGGTGCGATCCAGGCGAGCAGCTTGTTCAGCTCGGCGGTGTACGTGTCGACTGGCCGGATGTCCTCGCGGGCGAACAGCTCGGGGAACACCCTCTTCGTGACGGCCCGGTTCTCGAGCACGTAGCTGACTCCGGACGGCACGCGCAGGTTGTCCTCCAGCACGTAGAACGTGCCGTCGGCGTCGCGCACGAGGTCGGAACCGGAGATGTGCGCCCACACCCCGTGCGGCGGCCGGAAGCCACGACACTCCGGACGGAAGTTCACCGATTCCTCGAGCAGCCGGCGCGGGAACACCCCGTCCTCGACGACGCGTTGGTCGTTGTACACGTCGTCGATGAACATGTTGATCGCAGTGAGTCGCTGGGCCAGGCCACGCTCGACCGCGTCCCATTCGGCGGCCGGGATGATGCGCGGGATCACGTCGAACGGCCAGGCGCGATCGATGTTCATCCCGTCGGAGTAGACGGTGAAGGTGATCCCCATCGTGAGGATGTCGGCCTCGGTCGCCTTCTGACGGGCGACGAGTTCGGCACGCTCGATCGCCGACAGCCGCTCCCACAGCGCAGCGGCCGCAGGACGTGGGGCTCCGTCGTCGTGCAGCAACTCGTCCATTCGCAGCCGACAGTACCCGCGTCCGCCCCGACCGGCCTCCCGGGCTGGGGTACCGTCACGCGTCGTGGCGCAGGCCGACGAGTTCGGGGACCCCGTGGAGATCGAGGCCGACGGTCGCGTCGTGGCGATCACCAACCCCCACAAGGTGATGTTCCCGTCGGTCGGCCCCGACGAGCACGCACGGACCAAGCTGGACCTCGCCCGCTACTACGTGGCCGTCGGAGAGCCGATCATGCGGACCCTCCGCGATCGCCCGGTGCTGTTGGAGCGCTACCCGAACGGCGTCCGTGAGAAGTCGTTCTTCCAGAAGCGGATCCCCCCGTCCGCACCCGACTGGTTGTCGACCACCACGGTCACGACGATCAACGGCACGCCGTCGAGAGCGTTGGTCATCTCCGACCTCGCCCACGTGCTGTGGGCAGCGAACATGGGCGTGCTCGGCCTCCATGTGTGGCAGTTCCGGGCCGCGCACCCCGAGGACGCCGACGAGCTGCGCATCGACCTCGACCCCGCCGGGACGGCCGGCTTCGGCATGGTTCGGGAGTCCGCCGCGATCGTCCAGGAGTACCTCGCCGAGCTGGGAATGGTCGGGTTCGCCAAGACCACCGGCTCGAAGGGCATCCACGTGTACGTCCGCGTCGAACCCGGCTGGGACAGCTTCGCGGTGCGCGGAGCCTGCGTGGCGCTCGCCCGCGACCTGTCCGAACGTCGTCCCGACCTGATCACCGAGAAGTGGTGGAAGGAGGAGCGCGGCGATCGCGTGTTCGTCGACTTCAACCAGAACGCCCCCCACAAGAACCTCTTCGGCGCGTGGGGTGTCCGTCCCAGGGTCGGTGCCCAGGTGTCGACGCCCTTCTTCTGGGACGAACTCGATGCCATCGACCCGCAGACGCTCACGATCGACACCGTTCCGAATCGCCTCGCCGAGCGGGGCGACCCCTGGGAGATGATGGACGACGCCCCGTGCGACATCACTCCCCTGGTGGAGCGCTTCGCCAACGACCTCGCCAACGGCGTCCCGGACGCCCCCTGGCCGCCGGTCTACCCGAAGATGCCCCACGAAGCGCCTCGGGTCCAGCCCAGTCGGGCGCGTCGCCCGCCGGGATAGTTCGAGGCTCGGGGCGAAAGTCCCCGGCACACCTCCCGGCCGTCACCGGATGGTCACGACACGAGCGGGCGCATTGTCTCGCACCACTCGCGACAGCTGTCCAACAGACGTTCCGTGTCGTCGTCGGCGATGGCCATCGACAGGGCGATGAAGCCTCTCCTCGCGATGTAGAGACCATCGCCCAGAAGGTGATGGAAGAGCAGCTCCAGGAGCCGGTCGTCGGAGGCGTGGATGTTGAGCATCGACCCCATTCCCGTCACGTGGAGTGGAAGCCCGTGAGCGCGGACCATCGCGTCGAGGTCGGTGCGGAGGCGGTCGCCACGTTCGTTGACCTCGTGCAGCCGTGCGGGGTCGAGTTCCCGACGAACGGTGGCCAACGCCGCCGACATCGAGAGGACGTTGTTGTTGAACGTGCCCGCCTGAGTCAGCTGGCCTCCCGCGTGAGGGTCGAAGGCCGACATGATCTCCCGCCGGCCACCGAATGCCCCGAAGCTGGCCCCGCCACCGAGATACTTGCCGAGCGTGGTCACGTCGGGTGTCACGCCGTAGCGCTCCTGTGCCCCACCGGGCGCCAGCCGGGAGGTCATGACCTCGTCGAAGACGAGGACGACACCATGGCGGTCGCAGCGACGGCGCAGTTCGGAGACGAACTCGGGAGACGCCGGACGACATCCTCCTGACCCCTGCACCACCTCCACCAGCACGCACCCCAGGTCGGGGTCGGCGAAGAGCCGGTCCAATCCGTCGAGGTGGTCGAACGGAGCCACGCAGTACCGGTGGGGAACGTTCAGCGGGTGGGACGAGCCGTCGTCGCCGAACGACAACACGCCCCCGTGGTAGCCGCGCTCGAACACACCCACCCCGGTGCGCCCGGTGTGATGGAGCGCCGTGCCGATGGCCATCAGGTTGGCCTCGGTGCCGGAGTTGGTGAAGCGCACCATCTCGAGTGAGGCGAATCTGGCACACAGCAGTTCCGCCAACTCGGCCTCCCGCTCGTGGGTGGCACCGAGCGACCAGCCCCGCTCCAGTGCTCCGCTGATCGCACTCCGAACTGTCGGCGGTGAATGGCCCAACAACCCAGCGGTGTAGTTGCCACAGAAGTCGACGTAGCGATGGCCGTCGATGTCGACGAGCTCGCTCCCCTCGGCGCTCGCGACGCGGAACGGGAACGGCTCGAAATGCAGCACCGAGCGGGTGTTCCCACCCGGCAGTACCCGCCGGGCCCGCGCATCGGCGGCAGCACTGCCCGGGCGTGCATCTGTATAGCGCCGGTGGGCGACGCGGACGAGGTCGTCGAGGTCGGACATATCCCGCCAGTCAAACACTGCTCGTGGTGTGGCGCCGACCACCTCTCAGGCCGGAGCGGTCGGGTCGATCGGCTCGAAGCCGACCTCGGCAGTCCGGCCGACCACGAGGAGGCCGGCCAGCAGCACGACGATTCCCGCCCAGCCCAGCGGCTCGATGGCCTCGTCGAGCACCACCACGGCCAACAGTGACGCGGTGACCGGTTCGGCCAGGACCAGGGTCACGGTCGTGGCAGAGGTCAGGCGGTGCAGGCCGTAGCCGAACAGCACATAGGCGATCGCCGTCATCGCTCCGAGGTACAGCGCCATCCACGCACCCTCGCCCGACAAGAGCCAACCGACCGGCTCGCGGACGGCCAGGAGAACCACGACCACGGCACCCACGGTGAACGGTGCAGCCAGGGCCAGGGTCGAGTCCATCCCTCGCTCCATCGTGACCTTCGTGGTGACGGAGTAGAGGGCGTATCCGAAGCCGGCCAGGAGGGCGAAGCCGACACCGGCGGGCTCGACGTCGCCGGCACCGTCACCACTGGACATCACCAGCAGCAGGCCACCGGCGATCGACAGCACCGTACCGAGGAACCAGCCGAGCCGCGGGCGGACGCCACGACCGGCCCACTCCAGCGCTCCGGCGAAGAACGGCCCGCTCCCGATGGCGACCACCGTTCCGACGGCCACACCGGCCGTGTCGACTCCGGCGAAGAAGGCCGGCGTGTAGATCGCGACGCCCACACCACCTGTCAGGATCAGGGTCCGATTGACTGCGATCACCGGACGCAGGGGTTCGT
Source organism: uncultured Ilumatobacteraceae bacterium (assembly GCA_965601935.1). Classification (GTDB taxonomy): domain Bacteria; phylum Actinomycetota; class Acidimicrobiia; order Acidimicrobiales; family Ilumatobacteraceae; genus CBFCWZ01. The sequence goes on along the minus strand of CBFCWZ010000021.1, from coordinate 13,116 downwards.
CCGCACCGCGCCGGCCCAGGCTCACGAAGGCCCACAACAGCACCGATGCCAGGGCGATCCGCGCTGCGCCGACACCCAACGGCGACGTGTCGTCGGGGCCGAGGGCCTGGGCCGTCCCCGCGGTGCCGAAGAGGACGGCCGCCGCCAACACGGACGCGATGGGACGCCCCGTCGCGTTCACTCGTCCCCGGCCGCGTCGAGCCGCACGAGACCATCGAGGATGAGATCGAGTACCCACTCGAAGCTGCTCGACGTGCCGCCGTCGCGGTGCCGGCGGAGATGGGCGATCGAGTACGGGAACTCGTCGGCGGGAAGGGCGGCGATCATGTCCCGGGCAACGCCGTCGGGATCGGCGCCCATGGCCGTCTCCGCCGCCACCTCGTGGAGCGTGGTACCCAGCACGTGGTTCCCCACGGCGTGGAAGCCGTGATGGGCGACCTCGCTCGACAGCCCGCTCTCCGCGAACAGTCGCAGTTGGGTCTCCATCAAGACCCGCCGGTTCGGCCCCGGAGCGTGGCGCAACCAGAGCGTCGGCGCCCACGGGTGGCGCAGGTACACCTCGCGCGTCCGGATCGCGAGGTCCCGGATCGCGGTGAGAGGAGCCGCTCCCTCCGGCAGCGGGATCTCGCCGGCCACCTCGTCGACCATCAAGCCGAGCAGTTCGCCCTTGGCGGCGACATGGTTGTACAGGGACATCACCTCGAAGCCCAGTTCATGCGCCAGCTGGCGCATGCTGAGAGAACCGAGGCCGTCGGCGTCGGCGAGATCGATCCCCGCGGCGACGATGCGCTGTCGATCGAGGGGAATCCGCCCGTCGAGCTCGGACACGTACACTGTACGTACCATGACGTACAGTGTACGTCGATCTCGGGCCACTGATGGCGCGATCGGGAGCACGGCCTGACATCCTTGGAGGAATGCCTCCCATCGACTTCGACGAGTTCTCGACGCTCGTCCAGCGCCGGCGTACGTCGATGTTCGTCGACCGGGAGCGCGCCGTCCCCGAAACGTTGGTCGCCGAGCTGTGCGGCCTGGTCACGTGGGCCCCGAACCACAAGAAGACCTGGCCGTGGCGGTTTGCCCTCTTCACGGGCGAGGGACGCAGCCGCTTCGGCGACACCATGGCCGCCGACATGGTCACTGCCGAGTTCGGCGACGAGGCCAAGCGGAACAAGACGCGGGTGAAGTACCTGCGGACACCGGCGATCCTCGTGGTGGGCAGCGCCGCCCACCACGACAACGAGATGCTCCACCGGGAGAACCGCGACGCGGTTGCCGCCGGCATCCAGAACCTGCTGCTCGGCGCCACGACACTCGGGCTCGCCAGCTTCTGGTCGACTCCCGCCCTCTCCTCGCCTCCCGGCGTTCTCGAACTCTGCGAGTTCGAATCCGACACCCAGATCGTCGGTGTGCTCTATCTCGGCTGGGCCGCTGAGGAGGCTCCCGTTCCCGAGCGGCCGACGCTCCCGATCACCCACGTCACCCACTGATGAACGACCGCCAGACCATCGTGACTCTCGACCTCGAGGGCGTCCTGATCCCCGAGGTGTGGATCGCCGTCGCCGAACGCACCGGCATCGAGGGGCTCACACGCACCACCCGCGACGAGCCCGACTACGACGTGCTGATGAAGTACCGGCTCGGCCTGCTGGCCGAGCACGGCCTCACGATGTCGCTGATCACCGACGTCATCGCCGGCCTGGCGCCGCTCCCCGGCGCCCGCGAGTTCCTCGACGAACTGCGCTCGCGCACCCAGGTGATCATCCTGTCCGACACGTTCGAGCAGTTCGGGCGGCCCTTCATGGCCCAGCTCGGATGGCCGACGATCTTCTGCCACACCCTGCTGGTCGACGACGACCGGATCGTCGACTACCGGCTCCGCCAACCCGACCAGAAGCGCAAGTCGGTCGAGGCGTTCCGATCGCTCGACTACCAGGTGCTGGCAGCGGGCGATTCGTACAACGACACCACCATGCTCGCCTCCGCCGATGCGGGATTCCTGTTCCGCTCCCCCGACAACGTCATCGCCGAGTTCCCCCAGTTCCCGGCGTTCACCGAGTACGGCGACCTCCTCGCGGCGTTCACCGATCGTCTCTGACCGCCCGGCCGTCCTTCCACACCGCGATCGGCTCGATCAAGGCCGTCGACGACACCGAGGGATCATCGGCAACAGCCACCAGGTCGGCGGGCGAACCAGCGCGGAGGCGGCCCAGTTCGGGCCGCCCGCACACGTCGGCCGCAACACTGGTCATGGCCCGGAGCGCCTCGACGGGTGCCATGCCCACATCGTCGAGGAGGATCTGGTGGGCATACGGGAGCACGTCGTGCGGCTTGCCGAGATTGATCCCGGCGTCGGTTCCGACCACCACGACCCCACCCTCGCGGTGGATGTCGGCGAACGCGGATCGCATGATCGGCACCGCCGCCATCCACACCGGCGGGTACGGCGGCGGGCTCGTGTAGCCGAGGGTGGCCGAGATCGCGATGCCCCGCTCGGCGAGCCGCGACAGCAACTCCGGCGGCGGGACCGACCTCATCTCTGCGTCGAAGAAACTGCAGTGCTCGATGGAATCGACTCCGGCGTCGGCCGCAGCTTCGATGCCGACCACACCATGACAGTGGGCCGCGACCGGCAGCCCGAGGCGGTGCGCCTCATCGACGACGGAACGGATCTCGTCGGGCGTGTACTGGAGGTCCCACAGCGGGTGGGTCGGGGTCCCGGCCCCGCCGGTGACCATGAGCTTGACCAGGTCGGCGCCGCGCTCGGCGCGCTCGCGCACCGCCCGGAGGAGTTCGGGCCCGCCCGCGGTTTCACCACCGAGGTAGTAGCAGTGGCCGCCCGGCGGGGTGATCGGCGGACCGGCACCCATGACCCGGGCGAGGTCCGGATCGTCACGGAGTTCGAGCGTCAGGAAGCTGCGATCGCCGAGGTCCCGCAACGCGGTCACGCCGCCGCGCAGCGCGCGCCGAGCGTTGCGCCGGGCGCGGTCGGCGAGTTCGGCGTCGGAGCGGCCGGCCACCTGCTCCTCCAGCGTGCCCCGGCCGTCGAAGACCAGATGCTGATGACAGTCGACGAGACCGGGCAGCACGGTCGCAGAACCGAGGTCGACCACGTCGATCGACTCGGGCAGACTCTCCCCGACTGCGACGATGGAATCCTGCTCGACGAGCAACGTGGGCAGTTCGACGAACCGATCGCCGTCGAACACCCGCCCCGCTCGCATCCCCCAGCGAGTCATCGGAGGATCAGAGCTGCCGGGCGAGATAGTTCTCGACACCCACCTGCTGGATGGCCTCCTGTTGGGTCTCCAGCCAGTCGATGTGCTCCTCCTCGCTCACGAGGATCGACTCCAGGAGTTCCCTGGTGCCGTTGTCCCCCAGTTCACGGCAGAGGTCGACGCCACGGTTGAGACGCTCCACCGCTGCGTACTCGAGCTCGAGGTCCTTCTCGAACATCTCGGGCACGTCTTCGCCGATCTCGAGCGGGAAGTAGCGGGAGAAGTTGGGGACGCCCTCGAAGTAGAGCACCCGGTCGGTGATCTGATCGGCGTGCTTCATCTCGTCGATCGACTCGGCGCGGGTGTGGGCGGCCAGCTTCTCGAGCCCCCAGTTCTCCATCATCTTGGCGTGGAGGAAGTACTGGTTGACCGCCGTGAGTTCGGCAGTCAGCACCTCGTTCAGGACTTCGATGATCTCGTCGTTTCCACGCATGGGGGCAGACTACGCCGCAGATCAGCCGGGTCAGGCTGCGCAGGTGGCCGAATCGGACTCGGCGACCGCGGCGAGCAGCCGATCGAGCGTCGGGTGACACGTTCCGCACGACAGTCCGGCGTCGCAGCGCCGCCCGATCTCGTCACGGGTGGACGCCCCGTCCTCGATCTCGGCACGGATCACGCGATCCGACACCCCGTGACAAAGGCACACCAACGCCATGACCACGTAAGGTAGCCTTAACGCCCGGCAGGAGGCAACCCGAGTCAGTCGGCGAGGAGACGGCTGGCCGCCAGCGTCGCCGTGATGGTCCCCTCTTGGAGCGCCCGCTCGAGTTCGGCCGCCTGCGCTCTCACGTCGGGGCGATCGGTGAACCGCGAGATCACCCGCTCACGCACGGTCGACCACATCCACTCGACCTGCTGACGGCCGCGCCGCCCGGCGAACTCGCCGATCTCCTGCTGGTGCACGCGGTGCCGCTCCACGGCCGACCACACCGCAGCCAGACCGTCGCCGGTGAGTCCGCTGCAGGTGAGCACGGGCGGAATCCACGGAGCATCCGGCGGGTGCAGGAGCTGCAGGGCTCCGGCCAGTTCCTGGGCGGCGAGCGCGGCATCGTCGACGTGCGACCCGTCGGCCTTGTTCACGGCCAGCAGGTCGGCCAACTCGAGCACGCCCTTCTTGATCCCCTGGAGCGAGTCGCCGGTGCGGGCCAACATCAGCACGAGGAATGTGTCGACCATGTTCGCCACGGTGGTCTCGGACTGGCCGACACCCACCGTCTCCACCAGCACCACGTCGTGGCCGGCGGCCTCCAGCACCACCATCGCCTCCCGGGTGGCACGGGCCACACCGCCGAGGGTTCCCGACGTCGGGCTCGGCCGGATGAAGGCGCGCCGGTCGGTGGACAGCCGCTCCATGCGCGTCTTGTCGCCCAGGATGCTGCCCCCGGTCCGCGAGGAGGACGGGTCCACAGCGAGCACGGCCACCCGGTGGCCGTCGTCGAGCAGTTGCATCCCGAGCGCGTCGATGAACGTCGACTTCCCGACACCGGGGACACCGGTGATGCCGACCCGATGAGCCTCCCCCGACCTCGGGAGGAGACGCACCAGCAACTCCTGCGCCTGCTCCTGGTGGGCCGGGTGGGTCGACTCGACGAGGGTGATGGCCCGTCCGATGATCGCCCGGTCGCCGGCGAGCACGCCGCGCTCGTAGGCGTCGAGGTCGACCGATCGGGGCACTCAGGCAGACCGGTCGTCGAGCTCGGTCAGGAGGTCGACCACTGCATCGGCGACGACCGTTCCGGGCGGGAAGATCGCGGAGGCACCGGCAGCGCGCAACTCGTCGAAGTCCTGGGGCGGGATGACCCCGCCCACCACGATGACGATGTCGTCTCGGCCGTGCTTCTCCAGTTCGGCCTTCAACTCGGGCACGAGCGTGAGGTGGCCGGCGGCGAGCGACGACGCTCCCACGATGTGGACGTCGGCCTCGACCGCCTGCATCGCGACTTCGGCCGGAGTCTGGAACAGGGGGCCGACGTCGACGTCGAAGCCGAGGTCGGCGAACGCCGTGGCGATCACCTTCTGGCCACGATCGTGACCGTCCTGGCCCATCTTCGCCACGAGGATGCGCGGGCGCCGGCCCTCGCGCTCGGCGAATTCGTCGATCATGCGGCGGGCGGCCTCCACATCGGGGGACTCGCCCACCTCGCGTCGATACACGCCCTCGATCGTACGGATCGCGGCGGTGTGACGGCCGAACGCCTTCTCCAGGGCGTCGCTGATCTCGCCGAGCGAGGCGTGAGCCCGAGCCGCGTCGACCGACAACTCGAGCAGGTTCTCGCCGAGGCCGGGACCACGGGAGCCGTCGGCCGACCTGGAGGCCGCCTGGGTGAGGCGCTCGAGCGCCTCGGTGCACGCCGCGTCGTCACGCTCGGCACGCAGCTTCTCCAGCTTGGCGATCTGCTGTGCCCGGACCTCGGCAGTGTCGACCTTGAGCACCTCGATGTCCTCGTCGCCGTCCGGACGGAAGACGTTGACACCCACCACCGGCTGGCGGCCGGAGTCGATCCGGGCCTGGGTGCGCGCAGCTGCTTCCTCGATGCGCATCTTCGGGATCCCGGCTTCGATGGCCCGCGTCATCCCGCCGGCCTCCTCCACCTCGGCGATGTGTTCCCAGGCTCGCTCGGCGAGTGCCTCGGTGAGGCTCTCGATGTAGTAGCTGCCGCCCCACGGGTCGATCACCCGCGTCGTACCCGACTCCTGCTGCAGCAGGAGTTGGGTGTTCCGGGCGATCCGGGCGCTGAAGTCGGTGGGCAGCGCCAGCGCCTCGTCGAGGGCGTTGGTGTGCAACGACTGGGTGTGCCCCTGGGTGGCCGCCATCGCCTCGACACACGTACGGACGATGTTGTTGTGCACGTCCTGGGCGGTGAGCGACCAGCCGGAGGTCTGGCTGTGGGTGCGCAACGACAGTGACTTCGTGTTCTGCGGGCCGAACTCGTTGACGAGCTTGGCCCACAGGAGGCGCGCCGCGCGGAGCTTGGCCACCTCCATCGAGAAGTTCATCCCGATCGCCCAGAAGAACGACAGGCGCGGGGCGAAGGCGTCGACGTCGAGCCCCGCCTCGATTCCCGCACGGATGTACTCGACGCCGTCGGCCAGGGTGTACGCCAGCTCGAGGTCGGCGGTCGCGCCGGCCTCCTGCATGTGATATCCGGAGATCGAGATCGAATTGAAGCGGGGCATCTCCGCCGAGGCGTAGGCGAAGATGTCGGAGATGATCCGGATCGACGGCTCGGGCGGGTAGATGTACGTGTTGCGGACCATGAACTCCTTCAACACGTCGTTCTGGATGGTGCCCGTGAGTCGCTCCGGGGCGACGCCCTGCTCCTCGGCGGCGAGGATGTAGAGCGCGAGGACCGGCAGCACCGCACCGTTCATGGTCATCGACACGCTCATCTTGTCGAGGGGGATCCCCTCGAAGAGCTGACGCATGTCGAGGATCGAGTCGATGGCCACACCGGCCATCCCGACGTCGCCGGCCACACGTGGGTGGTCGCTGTCGTAGCCCCGGTGGGTGGCGAGGTCGAACGCCACCGAGAGTCCCTTCTGACCCGCCGCGAGGTTGCGGCGGTAGAACGCATTGGACTCCTCGGCGGTGGAGAACCCGGCGTACTGACGGACCGTCCACGGCTGGTTGACGTACATGGTCGGGTACGGCCCGCGCAGGTACGGAGCGATCCCCGGGTACGTACCGAGGAAGTCGAGCCCCTCGACGGACCCGGTGTCGTACAACGGGGCCACCTCGATGCCCTCCGGGGTCTCCCAGGGCTCGGGACTCCCCGCGGCCGCAGTCCACGCGGCCCTGTCGGTCGTGGAACTGCCCGATGGGAGATCGTGGGTGGACAGATCGGGGATGGTCATGACGAACCCTCCTCCCCGACGCCGAGTTGTCGGAGCAGATCGGTGAGCGTGGCCAGCACGTCGGAACCGAGCCCGATCTCACCGTCGACGGCCTCCACGCCGAGGCCTCGTCCGGCCAGTAGAACGGTGGTCGCGCCGGCCGTACGGAGCTGCCCGGCTGCGGCAGCTGCGCCGTCGCGATAGACCGCGTCGGAGGAACACAGGCAGGCCACGGGGGTTCGTGCGGAGTCGAATGCACTCACCTCGCCGGACGGTGTCTCGATGCCGCCGACACCGAAGAAGTTCTGGGCGAAGGTCAGCCGCGGTGTGAACACCGCTTCGGGGCCGAGTGTCGCCAGGTACACGGCGGGCCGCTCTGCGGTGGAGTCGGCTGCCAGGCGGAGCGCCTCGACCTCGTCGGCGAGCCGGACGGGCACGAGGGGCGGGAAGGGTGTGCCGGCGGCCTCGGTGGGCGCAGCCGTGGGAGCGCGGCGGGTCTCGGTGAGATCGGGGAACTCGGTGACGCCGGTGAGGGGGCGGGTGCGCTTCGCCACGTGGGCGGCACGGGCCAGCACGGCATCGGCGATCTCGGTGTGGATCAACTCGTCGTTGAGGGCCGCGACGAGGCCGCCGTGCCGTTCGGTGTCCTGCACCAGTCGCCACGCCAGACCGGCGAGTTCGTCGGTGAGGGACTCGACGTACCAGGAACCCCCGCCGATGTCGGCCACCTTCGACAGGTTCGACTCCATCAGGAGGATCGACTGGGTGTTGCGGGCGAGGCGACGGCCGAGGTCGGATCCGCCCTCCAGTGTGTCGTGGGGCAGGACCGTGATCGCCGCGGCTCCGCCAACGGCTGCACCGAAGCAGGCAATGGTGGAACGTAGAGCGTTCACCCACGGGTCGTACAGGGTGAGCATCGACCTCGCGGTCACCGCATGCTGCCGCTGGGCCCGATCGGCTTCACCGGCCCCGCCGAGTTCGGCGACGCGCGCCCAGATACGGCGCGCCGCCCGGAGCTTGCAGATCGTGCCGAACTGATCGTCGGTTGCGGCCCAACGGAACTCGACCGCGCGAAGTGCGGCGGCGAGGTCGACCCCGCCGGCCACCATCGCCCTGACGTACTCGGCGCCGACCAGGGTGGCCCACGCGAGTTCCTGCGCCGGCGTGGCTCCCGCTTCGTGGAAGACCGTCCCGTCGGCGACGAACACGGCAGCGTTCGGGGCAGCCCCGATCGCCTCGACCGCGACGGCCACCGCGTCGTCGAGCCCGGCCGGCGTGGCGCCACCCGTGCGGGCGTGGGCACCGAGCGGATCGAGACCGAGCGAGCCGCGCCGGTCGCTCGTGGCGACGTCCTCCCAGAGCGAGAGAAGCGCGCCAGCCGCGCCCACCTGATCGTCGGCGCTCACGGAGACCGGAGCCAGCCCGAGCTGCACGCCCGCGAGGCGCGACTCCAACGCATCGACGTCGGCCCCGAGTTCCACCAACAGGCCGGTGGCGCCGGACTCCAGTTCCTCGACCGCGCTGCCCTCGGCGGTGACGATCTGACGGATCTCCCACGGGGCCGGAACCACGTCGACCCCGCGCACGAACGGGGCGAAGCCGGGCCACCCCGGGTCGTCGACGTGGGCGTCGGCGGTGTAGAGGGGTTGGACCTCGATGCCGTCCTCGGTGCGGTGGACGAGCCGTCGGGCGAAGGCCTCGGCAACGGCTTCCGGGGTGGCGTCCGGCTGCCCCCTGAGCAGCACGGCGCCGACCTTGTTCATCCAGTCGTCACGGGTCGGCGCCGAGAAGTCGGCGGCGAGTGCAATCACCCTCCAAGTATGACGCGCCATGGTGTCAGACACCGCTTCAGGTTCGCGCTTCAGGTGTCCGCAACGGGACCGACACCACTACGTCACTGCGACGACGGAGACTTCCATTCTCCACTCGGGACGGGCGAGCGCGGGGACGGTGACGAGGGTCGACGCGGCAACGTGGCCGGCCAGGGCGCGGTCACGGGCGGCCATCACACCAGTCAGCTCCTCGCCCACCACCACGTACGTGGTGACCGAGACGATGTCGGACACCACCATCCCGGCGTCGGCGAGCATGGCGGCGATGTTCTGCCACACGGCCGCGGCCTGGCCATCGACCGAATCAGGCGTCGATCCGTCCGGGGCGATCGGCACCACGCCCGACGTGTGGAGCATCCGTCCGGGAGCTTCCGACAACACCGCATGTGCGTAGTTGGCCGCGGGTGGGGCGATCGACGACGGCATCACCAGTCGGTTCATGCCGGGCAGCGTAGGGCTGTACGAGCCGCCAGTAGGCTTCCCCGAATGGCTGTGACCGACGACGCGCCCACCACCCGATCGATCGACGGCATCGACTTGAACCCGAAAGAGGTGGGCCTCGAGTTGCCGCCCACGTTCGACACCGTGGAAGAGGAGCGCTACTACCGCAAGACGCATCTCGCCGGCGCGCTGCGGATCTTCGGCCGGTTCGGCTTCAGCGAGGGGGTGGCCGGCCACATCACGGTCCGCGACCCCGAGTTCCCCGAGCTGTTCTGGGTCAACCCGTTCGGGATGAGCTTCCGCCACATCAAGCAGAGCGACCTCATCCTGGTCGACCACTCGGGCAACGTCGTGTACGGCACCCAGCCGGTCAACACGGCCGCATTCGTGATCCACGCCGCCGTCCACGCCGCCCGCCCCGACGTGATCGCCGCCGCCCACTCCCATTCGGTGCACGGCAAGGCGTTCAGCTCTCTCGGTATCCCGCTCGCCCCACTCACGCAGGACTCCTGCATCTTCTACGACGACCACACGGTCATCAGCGCCCAGGGCGGAGCGGTGGTCTTCGACGTCGATGCCGGCAAGGAACTCGTCGCGAACTTCCCCACGGGGAAGGCGGCCATCCACCAGAACCACGGCCTGTTCACGGTTGGCGAAACGGTCGACGAAGCAGCCTTCTGGTTCTGCTCGATGGAGCGCTCGTGCCAGGCCCAGCTGCTGGCCATGGCCGCCGGCGACCCCATCGAGATCAACCACGAGTACGCCACCTACACGCGCGAGCAGACGGGCTACCCGCTCGCCGGATGGTTCCAGTTCCAGCCGTTGTGGGAAGAGATCTCCCGCTCGGAGCCCGAGCTCTTCGACTGAGCCGTTCACCGAACCCCATCTCGCGCTGGCTGGACACGGCGCAACCCGAAGCGCTCTTCGTCCTCTCCGCCGTCGCCCAGTACATCGGCGCGGCCATCGCCGTCGTTCTCTTCGACGAGGTCGCGCCGCAGACGGTCGCATGGTTCCGCGTCTTCGGCGCCACGCTCGCGCTGTTGGCCGTCTCGCCGGGGTTCTGGCGCGGTTGGACCAGGGACCAGCTGGTGTCGGCGGCGATCTTCGGCATCGCCACGGCATTGATGAACACGTTCTTCTACCTCGGCATCGACCGGATCGATCTCGGCAAGGGCGTGACCATCGAGTTCCTCGGCCCGATCGCCGTGGCTGCCGCGACCACCCGATCCCGGAAGAACGCCGTCGCTCTGCTGTTCGCCGTCGCCGGCGTCCTCGTGCTCGGCGGTGTCGAGATCGACGACAACCTCGTCGGGCTGATCTTCATCCTCGCCTCGTCGGCCATGTGGGCGGCCTACATCGTCTTCGGAGCCCGCGTCGCCCGGCTCGACCGCGGCGTGGCGGGCCTCGGCGTGGGCCTGGCGATCGGCACGCTCGCGCTCATCCCGATCGGTCTCCCGGGCAGCGGGGACGTGTGGGTGTCGCCCCGCCTCCTCGGGCTGTGTCTGCTGGTCGGCGTGTTCTCGACCGCGGTCGGCTACGGCATCGACCAGTTCACGTTGCGACGCATCCCGATCAGACGCTTCTCGGTCCTGCTGGCGCTGCTCCCGGTGACCGCTGCCCTGATCGGCTGGATCGCCCTCGACCAGGTTCCCTCGGGTCTCGACCTGCTCGGCATCGGCCTCGTGCTGGTCGGAGTGCTCACTCAGGAACGGGAGGAGCTGGCACCACCCGTCGCTCATGGATCACCCGCGTGAGGTGCAGCCCGACCAGCACCATCTGGGCCACGTAGTACAGCCAGAGCAGGACGAGCAGGACACCCGCGGCCGCACCGGTGAACGACTCGCCGGCGTACTCGCTGAGGTAGACCCCGAGGAGCGAGGTCCCCACGCTGAGCAGAGCGCCGGTGGCGAAGGCCCCGACCGTCAGTGCGACCAGGTTGATGCGGACCGCACTCAGCACCTGGAACACGAGGCCGAGCGCGAGCACGAGCACCCCCCACGAGGTCAGGAAGCCGACCACCTCGCTCAATCGGGTCAAGAGGTTGTCGGAGCCCGGGATCAGGTCCTGGAGAACCGTCGTGACACCGTTGACGACGAGGAGAACGACGAGCACGACGCCACCACCGCCGACCACGGCGAAGGCGAGGAGACGGCGGCGGATCGAGCGCTTCACCCCGGAGCGGACCGGCACCTCCCACACCTCGTCGAACGCGTCCTGGAGGGCGACGAACACGAGGCCGGCGGCGAACAGCAACGACACGAAGCCGACGATTCCGAGCCCGCGCTGCACGCTGAACGAGTCGAGCAGGTCGGTGAGTTCCTCGGTGGCCCCGGCGCTCAGGCCGAGGCGCTCGGCACCGGCCCGGAAGTACTCCGCCACCTCGAGCGGGTCGACGAGCAGTTGGGCCACGAAGAGCGAGAGGCTCAGCAGCGGGACGATCGCAAAGAGGGCGTAGTAGGCGATACCGGCGCCCAGCCGGATGGTGCGCGTGTTGCGCCAGTTGTCGTAGGTGGTGAGGACGACGTCGACGACGTCAGTGGTCCATCCACGGAGCGCAGAGTCCGTCGAGTTCACGCACCTGGATCTTGTCACGGTTGTCCCACGTCACCTGATTCTCGGGGTCGGCGCGCAGGGTGAACACGCGGAAGTCCATCTCGGTGGTGTCGACGGTGAGGATGCGCCCGATCAGGCTGTCACCCAGGCCGAGCAGGAGCTTGATGGTCTCGAGCGCCTGGATCGACCCGACGATGCCGGGCAGCACTCCGAGTACACCGGCTTCGGCGCAGGAAGGGGCGAGTTCGGCGGGCGGCGGCTCGGGCACCATGTCGCGGTAGGTCGGACCCTCGGTGGGGTGGAACACGCTGACCATGCCCTCGAAGCGGAAGATCGAGCCGTGGACGACCGGGATACCGAGCTTCACGCTGGCGTCGTTGAGCAAGTACCGGCTCGGGAAGTTGTCGGCGCCGTCGACGATCACGTCGTAGCCCGAGATGATGTCGACGATGTTGGTCGCGTCGAGCCGGGTGTCGTAGGTGACCACGTCGACATCGGGGTTGAGCATCGTGAGCGTCTTCTTCGCCGAGTCGACCTTGCGGTCGCCGACGCGGTCGATGTTGTGGAGGATCTGGCGCTGCAGGTTGGAGGCGTCGACGTCGTCCATGTCGACGATGCCGATCGTGCCCACACCCGCGGCGGCGAGGTAGAGCGCAGCGGGCGAGCCGAGGCCCCCCGCACCGAGCAGGAGCACCTTCGAGTCGAGGAGCTTGACCTGCCCCTCGACGCCGACCTCGGGGAGCAGCAGGTGACGCTTGTAGCGGATGCTCTGCTCCTGGGTGAGGGTCGCCGGCTGCTTCCACGGGCGGCCCTCGTCCTTCCAGCGGCCGAAGCCGCCGGCCATCGACACTGCGTCGGTGTAGCCGAGTTGCTCCATCGTCTGGACGGCGAACGCAGACCGCGTCCCGCCGGCGCAGTAGCACATCACCTTGGCGTTCTTGTCGGTGATGCGGTTCTCGATCTGGGATTCGAGGTGGCCGCGGGGGATGTGGATGGCACCTTCGATGGCGCCTTCGTTGTACTCGTCGGGCTCGCGATGGGCGCGGAAGCGAAGGCTGAGAAAGAGATCCTCCCAGTGGATCTTTCCCTCGAGGACGAGGTTCAGGTACTTCGCCTCGACGGTGTACACGTAATACACGGGTCCGCCGTCGTCGGGGTAGACGTTGTCCTCGTGCCTG
>CBFCWZ010000020.1:0-20621 GCA_965601935.1 uncultured Ilumatobacteraceae bacterium | reverse complement strand
CGAGGTCGGTGAGGATGTCCCCGAAGAGGTTGTCGGTGACGATCACGTCGTAGCGGTGAGGATCCTGCACGAGGTAGATGCACGCCGCGTCGACGTGGTTGTACGCCGTCTCGATGTCGGGATGCTCGGCCGCGACCTCGTTGAAGGTGCGCTCCCACAGGCTGCCCGCGAAGGTGAGGACGTTGGTCTTGTGCACCAACGTCACGTGTCGCCGATCACGGGTGGAGGCGAGCTCGAACGCGTGGCGAATGCACCGCTCGACGCCCATGCGGGTGTTCACCGAACCTTGTGTGGCCACCTCGTTGGGCGTGCCCTTCCGGAGCACACCACCCTCGCCGACGTAGGGCCCTTCGGTGTTCTCGCGGATCACCACGAACTCGTGCGGCTCGGAACCGCCGGGAGCCGTTCCGACGAACGGGCGCTGGTTCACGTAGAGGTCCAGCTCGAACCGCATCTTCAGGAGCAGCCCCCGTTCGATCACCCCCGGAGGAACCTCGGGCGTACCGACCGCCCCGAGGAGGATGGCGTCGAAGTCCCTCAGCTCGTCGAGCGTGGAATCGGACAGCACCTCGCCGTCGCGGAGGTAGCGGGTTCCGCCCAGATCGAACTCGGTCGTCTCGATGTTCACGCCGGCGGCGCGCACCACCTTGACCGCTTCCGCGGTCACCTCGGGTCCGATTCCGTCGCCCCCGATCACTGCAATCCTGTGGGTCATAGGGGTCGGACAGTAGATGAGCCCCCTCGCGAGATGCACATGGGCGGTTCACGAGAGCACCGATAATGTCTCGGGCCATGGCCACCACCCAACTGTCCCGGGCCGCCTACGAGAAGCTCCGGGCCGAGTTCGAAGATCTCACCACCCGCGGTCGCATCGAGGTCGCCAACAAGATCGAGCGGGCTCGTGAGGAAGGTGACCTCCGCGAGAACGCCGGGTACCACGCGGCCAAGGACGAACAGGGCCACATGGAAGGCCGTATCCGCCAGCTGGAGCACCTTCTCGAGAGCGCCGAGATCGTCGACGACATCTTCATCTACACGGTGCTCTACGACGGCGACGACGACGACATGGCCGAGCGCTACGTCATCGGCAACATGGAAGAACAGGTCGACGGTGCCGACGTCATCAGTGCCAGCTCACCCCTCGGCGAAGCACTCCACGGTGCCGCCGAAGGCGACACCGTCACCTACGAGGCGCCGAACGGTTCGCTCACCGTCCACGTGAGGAAGGTGGAGAAGGCCTGACCGCAGTCTCCACTCCCGAGCTACCTCCCGGGCGGTTCGTGGAGCTCGACGACCGGGGCGCGATCGTCGTCCGGGACGTCGCCGGACCCCCGGGTGCACCAACCCTTCTCCTCCTCCACGGTTGGACCGCCACGGCCGACCTCAACTGGTTCACCTGCTACCGGCCGCTCTCCGAGCACTTCCGAGTCGTCGCCTTCGACCACCGTGGTCACGGTACGGGGGTGCGCTCGAAGTCGCCGTTCCGCTTGGAGGACTGCGCCGACGACGCAGCCGATGTGGCGACCGCTCTCGGCATCGACCGGTTCGTGCCGGTCGGCTATTCGATGGGCGGGCCCGTCGCCCAGCTCCTCTGGAAGCGCCACCCACAACGGGTCGACGGGCTCGTGTTGTGCGCCACGGCGGCTCGCTTCAGCACGCGACGCGAGGAACGGATCGGGTTCCTCGGCCTCAGCGGGCTCGCCACGCTGGCCCGTTACACGCCCGACCAGGCACGGGAGTGGATGACCGAGCAGTTCTATCTCCAGCGCAAGACCCGGGAGTGGGAGCCGTGGGCGATCCAGGAGGCGTCGAGCCACGAGTGGCGGATGGTCCTCGAGGCCGGCGGAGCGATCGGCTCGTTCTCCTCGATGGACTGGATCGGTGAGGTCGACGTCCCCACGTCGATGATGGTCACGATGCGCGACCCCGTCGTCCCCACGAGACGCCAGATCGAGTTGTACGAGCTGCTCGGCGACGCCGACGTGTACCGCGTCGACGGCGAGCACGACGCCGTCGTGGCCAACGCGAACCGTTTCGTCCCGCAGCTCCTGCGAGCCATCCGTTCGGTCGAGGCGCGGGTCCAGACCCGCTCCTGACCGGGACCTCCCCGGGGCCAGGCGATGCAAACCACGCCGCGGCGCCCGGTAGCTTCTGCCCGATGCGCCGGACACTCCCCGCCCTCGTTGCCGCCCTCATGTTCCTTGCCGCGTGCGGTGACGACGACGGCGACACCGCCGACACGGCCGCCGCCGAGGAGACCGACCCCACCGAACCGGCAGAATCGACCGGGAGCGACACCGGGAGCGACGCCGCTGGCGACACCGAGGCTGCCGCCGACGAGGACGTGTCCGTCCCCACCGAGGCGGACGACGAACCGGTGACCGACTACCCGGAGAAGCCCGAGGTCGAGATCCCGGACGAGCCGCCCACCGAACTGGTCGCCAACACCCTCATCGAGGGCGAGGGGCCCGAGGCACAGGCCGGCGACACGATCGTCGTCGACTATGTGGGCGTTCGATCGTCCGACGGGGTCGAATTCGATGCCAGCTACAACCGCGCCGCACCGTTCCCGATCACGCTCGGTGCCGGCGCCGTGATCGATGGCTGGGAGCAGGGCCTCGAGGGAGTCCAGGCAGGTGAGCGCATCCAGCTCGACATCCCGAGCGAGCTGGCATACGGCGAGCAGGAGCGCAGCGAGATCATCGGAGCGAACGAGGACCTCACGTTCGTGATCGACGTGCGGTCGGTGATCTCCACTGGCGACGTCGATCCCCCCTCCGACGCAGATGTCGAGCCGTCCGACGGTGTCGAGGAGACGACCACCGAGGACATCGTCGTCGGTGACGGCGACACCCTCGATCAGGGGGACACGGGCGTCATCCACTTCGCCCTCTTCCGCGGCGACAACCTCCAGTTGCTCGATTCCAGCTGGGAGACGGACCCGTTCTCCCTGACATTGGAACCCGAGGCCGTGGCGCTCGAGGGGATGTACGAGGGGATGCTCGGGATGCGGGTCGGGGGACGCCGGGCGATCATCATCCCGCCCGACGAGGGCTTCGGTCCCGAGGGCAGCCCCCAGATGGGACTACCAGCCGACACCGACATGGTGCTCGTGATCGATCTTCTCGGGCTCCTCTGACCCGAACCGCCGATCGACGGCGTTACTCGACGACGTTCTCGAGGTCGAGGCCGATGTCGAGGACCCGCGCCGAGTGTGTCAACTCACCCACCGCGATGAGATCGACGCCGGTCCGGGCCACGGCGCGAGCCGTCTCCGAGGTGAGCCCGCCGCTGGCTTCGAGCCGCACCTCTGGCCGCGTCTGATCGCGTACGGCGACTGCCTCGCGCATCATGTCGAGACTGAAGTTGTCGATCAGGATCTCGTCGACACCGGCGTCGATCGCGACCTGGAGAGCGTCGAGCGTGTCGACCTCGATCTCGATCGGGATCGAGGCGTCGAGCTGCTTCACCTTGCGGATGGCCTCGCCGATGCCGCCCGCCGCCACGACGTGATTGTCCTTCACGAGGGCCATGTCGGACAGTGCCATCCGGTGGTTGACACCGCCACCACAACGCACGGCGTACTTCTCGAGGGAACGCATGCCGGGGTTCGTCTTGCGCGTGTCGTGGACCATTGCCGAGGTTCCCGCGATGGCGTCGACCCACTGTCCTGTCAGGGTGGCCACACCGGAGAGGTGACAGAGGAAGTTCAGTGCGGTGCGCTCCGCGGTGAGCAGCCGGCTGGTCGGCCCGGTGACGGTGGCGAGCACGTCGCCTGGCGAGATCCGCGAGCCATCACCGTTCAGGATCGTGACTTCGCTGACCTCAGGGCCACAGAGCATCTCGATCACGGCCACCGCCACGGGAAGACCGGCGACGACACCCTCGGCTCGTGCACCGAACGATCCGTGGCTGCGCTGACCGGCGGGAATGGTGGCCTCGGACGTGACGTCACGACCGTCGAGCAGATCCTCCCGGATCGCCAAGCCGATCAACGCCGTGACGGCGTCGACGTCGAGACCGCCGTACGCCATCGTGGCCTGCGTCTGCGCAGAGACGGGATGCAGCGGGAGCATGACGCGAGTGTAGGAACGACGCTCCTCACGAACCCACTGCCGAGCTCGTGACCGAGAGCCCGCCGTCATCGCCGATCGTGACGGTCTGACGGCATCGCCACTCGTCCCGCGGTTCGGGGTGGTCGGAACGGCGGTGGCACCCGCGACTCTCGGCCCGTCGGCCGGCAGCCGCGACGACACCCGCGGCCACGGTGAGCAGGTTCGTCACCTCGAATGCGGTGCGGCTCGGCGTGACGTTCGAATCGCCAACGGCGGCTTCGGCGACCGCGGCAGCCGCCGCGGCGAGCGATGCCTCGTCGCGCACCACGCCGACGTGTCGGGACATCGCGCTCCGCAGGCCGGCCAGTCCGGCGGGGTCGACCAGTCCCGACGGCTCCGCGACAGGGGCCTCCGACACGGGCTCGGGAGGGAGCTCCCACGCCAGGTCGCGTCCCACCCTCGTCCCGGCGACCACCGCTTCGGTGAGGCTGTTCGAGGCGAGACGGTTGGCCCCGTGGACACCGGTGTTGGCCGCTTCTCCCACGACGTAGAGGCCGCGCAGAGCCGTGCTGCCGTCGAGGGCGGCCTCGATCCCGCCGCACACGTAGTGAGCCGCGGGCGCGACCGGGATGCGTTCGGTGGCGGGGTCGATGCCCTGTCGTCGGCAGGCAGCGGTGATCGAGGGGAACCGGCCGTAGAAGCGCTCGCCGAGGTGGGTGGCATCGAGGAAGACATGGTCGCCGACACCGCCAGGGGCCTCGGCCATACGCCGGCTGATCGCAGCCGCCACGACGTCGCGCGGCGCGAGGTCCTCGAGCGGGTGGACGCCTTCCATCACCCGTTTGCCGGCACCGTCGAAGAGGATCGCGCCCTCGCCGCGTACGGCTTCGGACACCAACGCCTGCTGGCCCCGGGCTCTGCTTCCACTCCACATCACGGTCGGGTGGAACTGGACGAACTCGAGGTCGCGGGCGGGCAGGCCGGCCCGCATCGCCATCGCCACCCCGTCGCCGGTGACCGCAGGCGGGTTGGAGGTCGACGCGAAGACCTGGCCGAACCCTCCACCTGCGATGACGACGGCGCGGGCGAACACGGTGCCGACCGATTCGACCGCCCCGTTCAGGTCGGTGAGTGCGATCCGCACACCGATCGACTGACGTTCGCCGTCCGGACCGACGCCCTGGACGAGGTCGAGGGCGAACGCCCGCTCCATCACGCGCACCCCGGCGTCCATCGCCGACTGGTCGAGGGTGCGCTGGACCTCGGCTCCGGAGCGGTCACCCCCGGAGTGCACGATCCGGTCGTGGCTGTGGCCGCCCTCACGGGTGAGCGCGATCTGGTCGGCCTCGGGATCGGGGTCGAAGGCCGCGCCGAGGCGCATCAGGTACCGGATGGAGGTCGGCGCCTCGGCCACCAGTTCCCGGACCACTTCTTCATCGCACAGCCCGGCGCCCGCAGCGAGCGTGTCGCGCACGTGATCGTCGATCGTGTCCTCCGGGTGGAGCACACCGGCCAGGCCGCCCTGCGCCCACTGCGTCGACCCGGCTGCCAGCAGATCCTTCGTGACGACGAGGACGTCCCGCACGGGCCGCACGGCGAGTGCGGCAGCGAGACCCGCGGCTCCCGAACCCACGACCACCACATCGGTGTCGCGTGTCCAGCTCGGTGCCGGTGCTGACAGGCGGCGAGGCAGCCGGAGCGGGTCGGACACCAGGGACACGAACCGGCTCACTCCGCCGTCGGCGAGGGGGTCCCGATGGCGATCATCCGCTCGACCGACGCACGAGCCCGGTCGGCGACGTCGGCGTCGAGGGTGATCTCGTCGGTGCCGTCCCGGAGCGAGCGCAGGAGCTTGGCCGGGGTGATCATCTTCATGTACTTGCACACCGCCGCGCGGTTGACCGGAGCGAACTCGGTGTCGGGGTTGACCTTGTGCAACTGGTGGAGCATCCCGGTCTCGGTGGCCACCAGCACCTTCTGCGCGGTGGTACTCGCGGCCGCCGTGATCATCCCGCTGGTGGAGAGGATGCGCGTGCGCTCCTGTGGAACGACACCCGCCGACACCAGGTAGAGCGCGCTCGTTGCGCAGCCGCATTCGGGGTGCACGTACAGCTCGGCGTCGGGCTCGGCCTCGACCTGTTCGCGCAGATCGGCGCCGTTGATGCCGGCGTGGACGTGGCACTCACCCATCCAGATGTGCATGTTCTCGCGCCCGGTCAGCCGCTGCACGTGGGCACCGAGGAACTGGTCGGGGCAGAACAGGACCTCACGGTCGGAGGGGATCGAGTCGACGACTTCGACCGCATTCGACGACGTGCAGCAGATGTCGGTCTCGGCCTTCACCGCGGCGGTGGTGTTGACGTAGCTCACGACCACCGCGTCGGGGTGCTCTTCCTTCCACGCCGTCAGCTGTGGCGCCGTGATCGTGTCGGCGAGGCTGCAACCCGCGGCCGCGTCGGGGATCAGGACGGTCTTGTCGTAGCCGAGGATCTTGGCCGATTCGGCCATGAAGTGCACACCACAGAACACGATGGTCGAGGCGTCGACCTGAGCGGCCACCCGCGACAGGCCAAGCGAGTCGCCGGTGTGGTGGGCGAGATCCTGGATCTCGGGCAGCTGGTAGTTGTGGGCGAGGATCACCGCATCGCGTTCCTCGGCCAACGCGAGCACCTGCTCCCGCCAGTCGGAGGGAAGGACGTCGACAGCCGTGTCAGTCACGCCGTCCAGCGTACGGGACCGGGACACCGGTGCGACCCGTCAGCCGATCACGATCCGACCGGCCGCAGCCACGACCGCGGGGCCGAACCGTTCTCCCGGCGAGCGGGTGAGCCGCTCGATCGGGCCGCTGACCGACAGCGCGGCCAGCAGCGCCCCGTCGGGCGAGAGGACGGGCGCGCTCACGGAGGCGACCCCTGCCTCACGCTCGCCGACGCTCTCGACCCATCCGGCCGACGCCGTGCGCCGGGCGAGCAGCCGTCCCGACGAACCGACGCCGAGGGGCAGGAGTGAACCCTCGGGAACGATCCAACGAAGTCCGTGCGCCGACTGGAGGCTCACCACGCAGCGACGCTGGTCGCCCTCGCGTACGAACAGCTGCACACTCTCCCCGGTGTCGTCGCGCAGGCCCTCCATCACCGGACGGGCGATGTCCACGAGCGGGAACCGGGCGCTGGCGGCCGCACCGAGCGACAGCAGGCGATGGCCGAGTTCGAAGCGACCGGCGGCGTCACGGCGGAGCAGCCCGTGGGCTTCCAGCGCAGACGCGAGACGATGGGCGGTGGCCCGGGGCAGTCCGGTCGAGGTCTGGAGCTGGGGGAGTCCCTGCGGCTGCTCGGCGATGGCGTCGAGCACGGCGACGGCCTTGTCGAGAACTCCCACACCCGTTACAGTGCCCATATTGCAGGACATGCTATCCCATTATGTGGGATAGGGCAAGTTACCCGAGGAGTGACCGTGGGAAAGACACTGGCCGAAAAGGTGTGGGAGCGCCATCTGGTGCGCTCCGCTGACGGCGAGCCCGACCTGCTCTACATCGACCTCCACCTCGTCCACGAGGTCACCAGCCCGCAGGCATTCGACGGCCTGCGGCTGAACGGGCGCGGGGTCCGCCGCCCCGATCTCACGGTCGCGACCGAGGACCACAACGTCCCCACCGAGAACATCGACGAGCCGATCGCCGACCCGGTCTCGGCGAAGCAGGTCGAAACGCTGCGGGTGAACACCGAGGAGTTCGGCATCGTCAACTTCCCCATGGGCGACCCCGGCCAGGGCATCGTCCACGTGATCGGTCCCGAGCAGGGACGAACCCTGCCGGGCATGACCATCGTGTGCGGCGACTCCCACACGGCCACGCACGGGGCCTTCGGGTCGATCGCGTTCGGCATCGGCACCAGCGAGGTCGAACACGTCCTCGCCACTCAGACCCTTCCACAGCAGCGCCCGAAGTGGATGTCGGTCACGGTCGACGGCGAGCTCCGGCCCGGCGTCACCGCCAAGGACGTGATCCTCGCGATCCTCGGTGAGATCGGCACGAGCGGCGGCATCGGCCACGTCATCGAGTACCGCGGCTCGGCGATCACGGCACTCTCGATGGAGGGCCGCATGACCGTCTGCAACATGTCGATCGAAGCCGGTGCAAAAGCAGGCCTCATCGCCCCCGACGAGACCACCTTCGAGTACCTGAAGGGACGCGAGAACGTGCCGCGCGGCGCGGCATGGGACGCCGCCGTCAAGGACTGGACGACGCTCTACTCCGACGACGACGCCGTATGGGACAGGGAGGTCGTACTCGACGCCGCCCAGATCACACCGCACGTCACCTGGGGCACCAACCCCGGTCAGGTCTCCTCGATCGACACGCCGATCCCCTCCCCCTCCGATTTCGACAACCCCACGACCCAGCAGACCGTCGAACGGGCGCTCCAGTACATGGACCTCGCGCCCGGCACTTCGATGCGCGACGTCGCCGTCGACACCGTGTTCATCGGGTCGTGCACCAACAGCCGCATCGAGGACCTGCGGGCCGCCGCCGAAGTGATGGAGGGCCGTCAGGTCACGGTGCCGCGAGTGCTCGTGGTTCCCGGCAGCCACGTCGTCCGCAATCAGGCGATCGAAGAGGGCCTCGACGCCATCTTCACCTCCGCCGGCGCCGACTGGCGCGAGCCGGGTTGCTCGATGTGCCTGGCGATGAACCCCGACAAGCTGAGCCCTGGCGAGCGCTCGGCCAGCACCTCGAACCGCAACTTCGAGGGCCGCCAGGGTCGCGGCGGGCGCACCCATCTCGTGTCGCCCGCCGTCGCCGCCGCGACCGCTGTCAAGGGCACCTTCTGTACCCCTGCCGACCTGGAAGGGGCTTCGTCATGAAGGCCGTCAACGTGATCACCGGCACCGGCGTTCCCCTGCGCCGCTCCGACGTCGACACCGACCAGATCATCCCGGCCGAGTGGCTGAAGCGGGTCGAGCGAACCGGCTTCGAGAAGGGGTTGTTCTCCTCGTGGCGCGACGAGCAGGACTTCGTCCTCAACGACGAGCGGTTCACCGGCGCCAACGTGCTCGTGGCCGGCCCCGCCTTCGGCGTCGGGTCGTCACGTGAACACGCCGTGTGGGCGATCCAGCAGTACGGCTTCGAGGCCGTCATCGCCCCGAGCTACTCCGACATCTTCCGCAACAACTGCACCAAGAACGGCCTCGTGCCGGTGGTGCTTCCCGAGAACGTGGTCGAGCAGATCTGGGACGCCATCGAAGCCGACCCGCAGACGACCGTGGTCGTCGATGTCGAGAACCGCAAGGTCGAGGTGCCAGGGGCCGGCATCGAGGTGGACTTCCCCCTCGACGACTCCACCCGCTACCGCTTCCTCAACGGCCTCGACGACATCGGCCTCACCCTCGACCACGCCGACGACATCGACTCCTACGAGTCGACCCGACCCACCTGGCTCTCCTGACCCGCAACGGTGTCGGACACCGCTTCACTTCGCGCTTCAGCTTTCCGCGCGACGTATCGTTCGGCCATGCCACTTGAAGGGGAGTACGAGCCGAGCACCTGGGACTGGGTTCGCGACCAGGTCGAGACCTATGAACGCACGGGTGGAGCGGAGGCCAACACCCTCCGCGACACAGGTATCCCGATCATCATCGTCACGTGCCGCGGCGCGTCGTCGGGGAAGATCCGCAAGTTCGCCCTGATGCGAGTCGAGCACGAGGGCGAGTACGCGCTCGTCGCATCGGTCGGCGGCGGGCCGAAGAACCCCGGCTGGTACCACAACCTCGTGAACGAACCGCACGTGATGATCCAGGACGGCCCCGAACCGAAGGACTACACCGCCGAGATCGTCGACGGCGACGAGCGGGCGGCCTGGTGGGAACGGGCCGTCGAGGTCTTCCCCACCTACACCGAGTACCAGGAGAAGACCGACCGGGTCATCCCGGTGTTCGTCGCGCGTGAGCGCTGAGCAGGTGGGCGATCGCCACCGTGAGATGTTTCGCGGTCGGTACGTGCATGTACTCGTTCGGGCCGTGGGCGTTGGCGTCGGGACCGATCAGCCCGGTGATCACGAACTGGGCCGCGGGGTAGCGCTCCCCCAGCATCCCCATGAAGGGGATCGAGCCACCCTCCCCGTAGGTCCGCGCCGGTTGACCGAAGCCGGCGTTCGACGCCTCGTCGAGCGCGTCCACGAGCCACCGTTCCATCTCCGGCGCGTTCCAGCCGGGACCTGACTCGGCTCCGGTGAACGTCACCCGTGCGCCGTAGGGCGGGTCGGCCGTCACCGCATCTTCGATCGCTTCGAGCGCAGCCTCGTGGTCGCAGGTCGGCGGCAGGCGGAACGAGAGCTTGAGGCTCGTCCACGGCCGCAGCACGTTGCCCACCCGGTCGGCAGGAGGGAACCCGTCCGCTCCGATCACGCTCAACGCCGGGAGCCAGGTCCGCGCGAGCAGCTGTTCCGCCGGGTCGGCCGTGGTCGGGCCCGCGCCTTCAACGAACGGATAGCGGCCGGCGATGGCGCCGACTTCGCGACCCGTGTCCGCCGCCTCCGCACGCCGGTTGGCAGGTGTCTCCACGTTCAACTCCGGGAGCAGCACCTCGCCGGTCTCCGAGTCCTCCAGGCGGTCGAGCAGCCGGCGCACGATCCGGAAGCTCGAGGGAACGAGACCGGAGGCGTCACCTGAGTGGAGGCCGTTTTCGACGATGTCCACCTGCAGTGTCCCGGCAGCGAGGCCGCGGAGGGAGGTCGTGACCCACATCCGCTCGTAGTCGAGGCAACCGGAGTCCAGGCACACCACCAGACTGGGTGTCCCGATCCGGTCGGCCAGAGCCTCGACATACGCGGGCAGGTCAGGGGAACCCGATTCCTCGCTGGCCTCGATCATGACGACACAACGCGTGTGCGACCCGCCCGCCGCACGGGCCGCCTCGATCGCCGTGATCGAGGCGAACGCCGCATACCCGTCGTCGGCTCCTCCCCTCCCGTACAGGCGGTCGCCCTCGAGCACTGGCTTCCAGGGACCGAGGTCCTCGCGCCACCCGTCCATCTCCGGCTGCTTGTCGAGATGCCCGTAGAGCAGCACCGTGTCGTCGGGGTCGGCGCCCGCCGTCGGCGGGATCTCCATGAAGATGAGCGGTGATCTGTCGGGAAGTTCGATCACCTCGACCTCGAGGCCCTCGATCGACCGGGCTCGGCACCACGTCTCGATCAACTCGACGGCACGGGCGATGTGCCCGGTCTCGCGCCAGTGCGGATCGAACTCCATCGAGAGCGCAGGAATCGAGATGTACTCCGACAGCACGGGGAGGATCTCCTCCCACGTCGACTCGGAGTGTTGCCGGACGAGATCGGAATCGAGAGCCACGAACCGAATGTAACGACAAACCTGCAACAGGTGTCTGACACCTGTTGCAGGTCAGGTGAGGAGGAGGCGTTGGACGCGGCGGGAGGCGATGGCGACGCCGATCGCCGACAGGGCCGTGAGGACACCGGCGTGGAGGAGCAGAGCGTTCGACCACTGGCCGAGGTTGGCGGCCCGCACGAGTTCGACGCCGTGGTAGAGCGGGCTGAGGTTCAGGGCCCACTCCCATTCGCCGTACTGCTCGGCCGGGTAGAAGACCGCGGAGAACAGGAACAATGGAAGGGTGATCGACGGGACGTACTCGAAGTCGGCCCACGACCGCATGTAGGTGGTGAACGCCATGCCGAGCGCAGCGAAGGCGAAACCGATCAGGACGGATGCCGGGACGGCCAGGACGGCCCAGGGCGACTCGACCATCCCGAGCAACCACATGGTGCAGAGGAACGCGGTCGAGTAGATCGCCCCGCGGATCACTGCGAACGTGATCTCGCCGACCGCGACATCGCCCGCCGAGAGGGGCGTGGCGAGCATCGTGTCGTACACGCCGGCGTACTTCATCTTGTAGAAGACGTTCATCGTCGAGTCGAACACCGCCCCGTTCATCGCGGAGGCGGCCATCAGCCCGGGCGCCACGAAGTGGTCGTAGGGCACGAGTTCGCCGTTGCTCTCCACGTCGCCGATCAGAGCGGACAGCCCGATGCGGATCGACAGCAGGTAGAAGAGCGGCTCGAGGAACCCGGTGACGAACAACAGCCAGTTGCGGCGGTAGCTCATGATGCTCCGCTCGACGAGGCGGTGGGGCCGCTTCACGTCGAGGAGGACGGCAGGGACGACACGCGTCGCCGCCGCGGGGTTCATCGTGGCGCTCACTGCGCCAACCTCCTCTGGAACCCGCGTCGTGCCCACAGCCACCCGGCGCCGACGAAGAAGCAGAGCACGGTGAGGTGGACGGCGAGGGCAGCGGGCTCCAGACCACCGAGGACGGCCCCGCGACACAACTCGACGCCGTGCCAGAGCGGCGTGATCCACGCCACCGGCTGGAGCCAGCCGGGAAGCTGCTCGACGGGATAGAACGCGCCCCCGAACAGGAACATCGGAATGATGCCGAACCGCAAGATGGTGGGGAAGGAGCGATCGGTCGTGCAGCGCGCCGTCCAGCCGGTGATGGGCAGGGCGAACGCCAAGCCCGTCACGACCGCACCCGCCACGGCCGGAAGAAGGCCGATCGTCCTGGTGTCGTCGAAGAACAGCAGCACCACGGCCAGCCCACTCGCGCTGATCGTGGTCCGGAAGGCGTGGTTGAGGGTGATCCCGGCGAGGACGTCGTCGGGCGTCAGGGGCGCGGTCACCATGGCGAAGTAGCCCTCTGACCACTGGAACCCGTCGAGGGTCGGCCAGAGCGACTCCTGGGCCGACGTGAACATCGCCGTCGTCGCGAACAGGGCGGTGGCGTAGAACGCGAAGTACGAGGTTCCCCCGAGAACCTCACCCGCGCCGGGGCCGGCATCGACCAAGGCGCCGACGCCGACCCCCACTCCGAGCAGGTACAACAGCGGCTGGAAGAACGCCGCCATCGTCAGGCTCTTCCAGATCCGGCGCGAGAACGTCAGCTCCCTCGACCAAACGCGGACGGCGGCGGGCGTGCCCATCAGTCGACGAGGGTCCGACCGGTCAGGTGCAGGAAGACGTCCTCCAGGCTGGCCCGCCGAACGAGCGCGCTCTCCGGCACCGCCTCGCGGCGATGCAGCTCGACGAGCGCTCCCTCGCCGTCGTGGGCATAGACGAGGATCCGGTCGGGCAGGATCTCCACCCGCTCGCCCAGCCCGTCGACGAGTTCGGCGTGAGTCTCGTTGCGACCCTGACCGAAACGCACCTCGAGGACTTCGCGGGTGGCGTGCTCGGCGATCAAGCCGGCAGGCGAGCCCTCTGCCACGATTCGCCCACCGTCCATCACGACGAGGCGGTCGCAGAGCTGTTCGGCCTCGTCCATGAAGTGGGTGGTCACGACGAGCGTGGCACCGCGTTCCTTGAGTTGGTAGAGCTTGTCCCACAGCACGTGGCGGGCCTGCGGGTCGAGGCCGGTCGTGGGTTCGTCGAGCAGGAGCATGTCCGGTTCGTTGATCAGGGAGCGGGCGATGCTGATCCGCCGCTTCTGACCGCCCGACAGCGGGTCGACCCGGGAGTCGGCCCGATCCGTCAGCTGCACGAACTCGAGCAGCTCCCGCGCCCGACGGCGCCCCTCCGTGCGGTCGATGTCGAAGTACCGGCCGTAGATGACGAGGTTCTCGAGCACGGTCAGCTCGTTGTCGAGCCGGTCGAGCTGTGGCACCACGCCCATCCGCCGACGGATCTCCCGGCCGTCCCGGTCCGGATCGCGCCCGAAGATCACCAACTCGCCCGCGGTCACCGGGGAGACACAGCCGACCATCCGCATCGTGGACGTCTTCCCGGCTCCGTTCGGCCCGAGGAACCCGAACGCTTCGCCAGGCGCGATGTCGAAGTCGATGCCGTCGACGGCAGTGAAGTCACCGAACTGCTTGACCAGGCCCTTCGCGGTGACCACAGCTTCCGACACGGCTGCGAGTGTCACACACCGCTGCCCCGGGCGGGAACCCGGTTCGGTCACACCGAGAAGTGCAGCGCGAAGCGAAGCGGGTGTCAGACAGCGCTGCGGAGGATCGTGCGGGTGAGGTGCTCGCCCATGCGGGCGAAGCGCGGGGCGTCCGCGCTGTGGAGCAGATACAGGACGGCGAAGTGGAGCGCCCATGCCTGGCCGCGGCGCCAGGTGTCGTCGTCGATGCCACCCACCACGCTTCGGAAGACGTCGCGGTCGGCCTCACCGAAGAGCATCCAGGCGACCGGGAGGTCGTTCGCCGGGTCGCCTCCCGTGATGTCGCCGAAATCGATCACGGCTGCGATCTCCCCGCCTGTCACCACGATGTTGGCCGTGTGGAGGTCGCCGTGCAGCAGTGCCGGCGGACCGTCCCACTCGACGCGGACCGATCGGAGGTCGGCCCAGCGCTGCCGGATCTCATCGACGTCGATCGACGGGTCGATCACGTCGGAGGTCGCCAACTCCGCGGTGTTGACCTCGACGCGTTCGTCGAGCGTGGCCACGGGGAAACCACGGAACTGGTTGGAAGGAGCGTTCTCGGCCGGCGTGTCGTGGAGGATGCGCACGAACGAACCGAGCCGCTCCGCCTCCCGCGTGGGGTCGTCCAGTTCGGAGTCGGCTGCCACCTCACCGTGGAACCACGGGACGATGCTCCACGACCAGGGGAACCCGCGGCCCGGAGCACCGGTCCGCACCGGCGCCGGAATGGAGATCGGGAGGCGTTCGGCGAGACCCGGCAGCCACTCCTGCTCGTGGGCGACGAGATCGGCGCCCAACTGGCGGCGCGGGACGCGCACCGCCACGTCGTCACCGAGGCGCAGGATCGCGTTGTCCCAGCCGTTGGCGACCACGTCGAGCGGAAGCCCGGCCAGGTCCGGGTGCTGGTCCTCCAGCAACCCGCGCACCAGATCGACGGTGACGTCGAACTCGGCGGTGGGGACGTTGCGAGCCACGGCGACCCGCGACGTCAGTCGGTGGTGACGTCGGCGTGGAAGTCGACCAGGTTGGTGAGCCGGACGTCGTTGGAGAACACCTCGACCGGCGGTTCCATGGGCAGCCGCATCTGGCGCTGCAGGATCCGCATCTGGGTGTGCTGGTTGTATTCGACCAGCGTGACCGCCCACCCGTCGCGGCCGGCTCGTGCCGTGCGCCCCGAACGGTGCAGGTAGTCCTTCACGTCCTTGGCCGGCTCGTGATGGATGACCGCACCGATGTCGTCGATGTCGATGCCGCGGGCAGCCACGTCGGTGGCGACGAGGATCGACAACTCACCCTCGGCGAAGCGGCGCATCACACGCTCGCGTGCCGCCTGCTGCATGTCGCCGTGGAGAGGGGACGCGTCGACACCGAGATCTTTCAGGTTGCGCGCCACCCGGTCGCAGTTCCGTTTCGTCTGGCAGAACACGAGCATCTTCGGGATGCCCTTGCCGATCGAGCCGATCACCTTGTCCTTGTCCATGTGGTGCACGGCGAGGAAGATGTGGTGCATCGTGCCGACGGTGTCGGTGGCCTCGTCGATGGCCACCGTGGCCGGATCGGTCTGGTAGTGGCGGATGAGGTGGCCGACGTCGCCGTCGAGCGTGGCGGAGAAGAGCATCGTCTGCTGGCGTCCGGTGCAGTGCCGGAGGATCCACTCGACCTGGGGCGTGAACCCGTCGTCGGCCATGCGGTCGGCTTCGTCGAGGGTGACGATCTGGCAATCGCTCACGTCGACCTCGCCGGACTTGAGCAGGTCGATCAGGCGGAGTGGTGTGGCCACCACGACCTCGACGCCCTTGGCCAGTTCGTCGATCTGGTGGTGCCGGGAGGCGCCGCCGTAGACCGGGAGGACGGTCATCCCGGCCTCCCGGGCGACAGGATGGAGCACCTCGGCCACCTGGACCGCCAGCTCACGCGTGGGGACGAGCACGAGACCCAACGGCCTGGAGGGCTCGGCCTCGTCGGTGATGCGGGCGAGCATCGGCACACCGAAGGCGAGCGTCTTGCCGGAGCCGGTCTGGGCCCGGCCGCACACGTCCCTGCCCGTCATCGCGACGGGGATGGCCTCGGTCTGGATGTTGAACGGCTGGGCGAACCCGCAGGCGGCGAGACCGTCGTCGATCCGCGGCGGAACACCCAACGCGGCGAAGCCGGTCGGTGATTCGACGGGAGGGAGGATGTTGACGGTCGTGAGGTTCGACCGGTTGACGTGGCCAGCCTGGTCGTCGCCAGACTTGCGGCGTGGCCGACGCCGGCGGCGGGGCGCTCCCCGCCGAGCTGTGTTCTCTGTCATGTTGTGCGCCAGCGTACTGGGGAGATGCCAACACCGTTGCCTTGCCCCGGCGCTGCTGCTACCGTCGTTGCCGACATGTGCCGCTCGACCCTCCTTCTTCTTACGTAGGGCGAACGCACACATAGTCGCGTTCGCCCGCACCCCGAGCCGAGAGGCCCGGGGTTTTTGCTTTTTCGGGCCGGCCCCGCACCGGCCCTCCGCTCGCACCACACACCCCGTCGATCCACCCGGAGACCCCGATGACCACCACCGCTTCCCCCACCACCCACGAATCGGCGATGCCGTTCGACAAGTACACGCCGTACGTGCCGCTGGTGCTCGAGGACCGGACCTGGCCCAATGTCGTCGTCGACACGGCGCCTCGATGGTGTTCGGTCGATCTGCGCGACGGTAACCAGGCGCTGATCGACCCGATGGACCCCACCCGCAAGCGCCGCATGTTCGTCGAGTTGGTCGAGATGGGGTTCAAGGAGATCGAGGTCGGCTTCCCCGCCGCGAGCCAACCCGACTTCGACTTCCTACGCGACCTGGTGGAGAGCGACCTCATCCCCGACGACGTGTGGATCCAGGTGCTCGTGCAGTGCCGCCCGGAACTCATCGAACGGACCTATGAGAGCCTGCGCGGCGTCCGCCGCGCCATCGTCCACTTCTACAACAGCACCAACCCGATGCAGCGTGAGGTCGTGTTCGGGCTGGACAAGGCCGGGATCACGAACATCGCCGTGCAGGGCGCGCAGTGGTGCCTGGAGCAGGAAGCTGCGATGCCCGCACTGCCCGATGGGTCGCCGCCCGAGATCCGCTACGAGTACAGCCCCGAGAGCTTCTCGATGACCGAGCCGGAGTACACCGTCGAGATCTGCGAGGCCGTCATGGACGTGATCCGGCCGACCCCCGACACTCCGCTGATCCTCAACCTGCCGGCCACCGTCGAGGCGTACACGGCCAACGTCTACGGCGACGTGATCGAGTGGTTCGGTCGCCAGATCAAGAACCGCGACTCGGTGCTGATCTCCCTGCACCCCCACAACGACCGCGGATGTGCCATCGCCGCCGCCGAGTTCGGCATGATGGCCGGCGCCGACCGCGTCGAGGGGACCCTCTTCGGCAACGGCGAGCGCACCGGCAACGTCGACGTGGTCACGCTGGCGATGAACCTGTTCATGAACGGCGTCGACCCCGAACTGGACATCAGCGACATCGACCGGCTGCGCCGCACCGCCGAGTACTGCAACCGGCTCCCGATCAGCCCACGTCATCCGTACGTGGGCGACCTCGTGTACACCGCCTTCTCCGGAAGCCACCAGGACGCCATCAAGAAGGGCTTCGAGGTGATCGACGGGAGCCGCGACGCGGCGGGTGACTACCCCGCGTGGGGCGTGCCGTACCTGCCGATCGACCCGAAGCACGTCGGCCGCACGTACGAAGCGGTGATCCGGGTGAACAGCCAGTCCGGCAAGGGCGGGGTCGCCTACGTGATGAAGGCCGAGCACGGCTTCGACATGCCCCGCCGACTCCAGATCGAGTTCTCCAAGGCGATTCAGCACGTCGCCGAGGACTCGGGCACCGAGATCAGCCCGGTCGTCATGTGGGAGCAGTTCCAGTCGGAGTATCTGCCCGCAGAGCCGCAGTTCGTGCTGCAGAGCCACGAGCTCCACACCCGGACCTCCGACGGCAAGGGCCGCACCACCATCCAGGCCCAGATCGAGGTGAAGGGCCAACCGTTCTCGATCCGCGGTGAGGGAGACGGTCCGGTGGAAGCCTTCGTGTCCGCGCTCGTCGCCGAGTTCGGTGACCGCGTCGGCGAGTTCGACGTGATCGACTACGCCGAGCACGCCATCGGCAAGGGCGCCGACACCACTGCGGTCGCGTACATCGAAACCGTGCGCGGCGACCACAACGTCCGGTGGGGCGTCGGCACCGACGCCAACATCACCACCGCCTCGCTCAAGGCAGTTCTCGCCGCCTTCGAGCGCCAGCTCGACTGACGTCACCACGTCGGCCCACCGGGCGACGACACGACGGTTCGCGGAGGAAGCCGCAACGTTCCGTCGACGTGTCGCACCGGTTCGGACGGGCGGCGGTGGAGAGGCACAGCTCGGGCGATCCCCGATCGTCCTCTCCACCGCTGCCAGTCCGGAAGGACCGGAGTCGGTACGTTGCCTCCATGGACGCCGACGACCAGCACGCGTTCGATCTGTTCCTCGAGGTGTACGGCACCCTGCCCCGTGCCGCGCCCGGCGGCAGCGAGCACACCGAGCGGGCGATCGCGGCACTGCCGGGCTCTGCGCCCCGCACAGTCCTCGACCTCGGCTGTGGCCCCGGAGCCCATACGCTCACCCTGGCCCGGGCCTTCCCGGATGCCCAGGTCCTGGCGATCGACGTGCTCCCGGCGATGGTCGAGGAGGCCGGTCGGCGCATCGACGAGGCCGGATTGGGTCACCGAGTCGAGGCGCAGGTCGCCGACATGGCCAGTCCTCCCGTCACGCCGCGGAGCCAGGACCTGATCTGGACCGAGGGTGCGATCTACAACGTCGGCGTCACGGAGGCGCTGCGACTCTGGGAGCCCCTGCTGGCACCCGGCGGGACGGTCGCGTTCACCGAGCCGGTCTGGATCGTCGACTCGCCCCCGGCCGAGGCGCGGGACTGGTGGGAGGCGGAGTATCCCGCCATCACCGACGACAGTGGGGTTCGCGCCCACATCGACGCGGCCTCGTTCCGGACGCTCACGTCGTTCCCGCTCCCCGCCTCCGCCTGGTGGGAGGACTACTACGAGCCGATGCAGGACCGCATCGGGACACTCGAGGCGCGCCTCCCCGATGACCTGACAGCGCGTGACGTCGTCGCCATGGCCCGCAAGGAGATCGAGATGTTCCGCCGCTTCTCCGACGCCTACACCTACGCGTTCTACATCGTGCAACCCACCGACGGCACCTGACGTCCGGCTGCGGAGGATGAATCCCAGATGAGCGGGCCGGGCTCGCTACTCTCGAAGCGATGGCGCCGTTGACCGTGATTGCTCGTCGCGTGGCATGGCTGCTCCTCCTCGTCCTGGCTGGGGGAGCCCTGTTCGCCTGGATCCGGGGCCGCTCGACCCCCCAACTCGGTGCGGCCCCCGAGTGGCCGCCGCTCGATCCTCCCGAACCGACGGCGGCACCGGACACCGCCGACAGCCCGTCCTACGAGGCGTGGGTCGAGCCCGCCGACGACGGGTCGATCCCCGAGTCGCACCCCATCAAGGTGAACCTCAAGTCGGGCGTGTTCCACGTGCCCGGCGGGCGCTTCTACGACCGGACGAACGCACAGAGGTACTACGCCACTGCGGAAGCCGCGGTCGCCGACGGCTACCGTCAGTCGAAGTCCTGACAACACACTCCAGCCGAGGGGAAACCATGAAGGTCACCGTCGATTTCGATCTCTGCGCATCCACCGGGTCGTGCATGCAAGTGGCTCCCAAGGTCTTCGAGGTCCGCAGCGACGGCTACCTCTACATCCTCATGGAAGAGCCGGGCGAGGAGTTCCGCAAGGAGGTCGAGGAGGCCGCCGACCTCTGCCCCACTGCTGCGATCACGGTCGAATAGACCGCCCGTGAACGCTCCGGCGCCCGGTTTCCACGCCCAACTGGAGCACTCGTGGGCGGCGTCGGGCTCGATGCTCTGCGTCGGCCTCGACCCCGACCCGGCCCGTCTCCCCGACCCGTTCGACGGCGCCCACGACGCGACCGAACGGTTCTGCACGGCCATCGTCGACGCCACCGCCGACCTGGTGTGCGCGTTCAAGCCGCAGATCGCCTACTTCGCCAGCCAACGGGCCGAGGATGCGCTCGAACGGATCTGCCACTACATCCGCGAGACGTATCCCGATGTCACCCTGATCCTCGATGCCAAACGGGGCGACATCGGCTCCACCGCCGAGCACTACGCACGTGAGGCGTTCGGTCGCTACGCCGCCCACGCCGTCACCGTCAACCCATATCTCGGTGGCGACTCGGTGACCCCCTTCTTCGAGCACGGCGGCGGTGTGATCGCCCTGTGCCGCACCTCGAACCCGGGCGGTGACGACTTCCAATCACTGGTCGCCGAGGGCCGGCCGCTCTACCAGCACGTCGCGCGGCGTGTGGCCGAGGACTGGTCGGCGCGCGGCGACTGTGCGTTGGTGGTCGGCGCCACCTACCCCGACGAACTCGCCGAGGTACGCGCCATCGCCGCCGATCTCCCGCTTCTCGTCCCTGGTGTGGGGGCGCAGGGCGGCGATGCCGGAACGGTCGTCGAGCAGGGCGCGAACGCCGCCGGGCGCGGTCTCATCGTCAACAGCTCTCGGGCGATCCTCTACGCCGGCA
>CBFCWZ010000019.1:0-21458 GCA_965601935.1 uncultured Ilumatobacteraceae bacterium | reverse complement strand
AAGCACGCCGCCAGCGTTCATCCTGAGCCAGGATCAAACTCTCCAACAAAAACGTGTCCTTCACACTCGACCACCGAGGTGGTGTCGTGATCCAGAACGATGTGTCAGCGAGCGCTGCACCTTCAGCGGAATCGTGCTGAGTTGGTGGTACAGCGTCCTGCTGTATGGCCTGTCGCCACGACCCGCCCGAAGGCGTGTGATGTCGACCGGCCGGTATCCGTGTTGCTGCCGGCTGGGTAGCCGACAGCGAAATTGACAGACAGTTCGACCCAGCCGACCCGAAGGCCGACCTCGAACTGCCCGCACTGGCGTTCTGTCTTCTCTTCCGTTTTCAAGGAGCCGAAGCTCTGGCACGTGCTCTGACCTGGGCCGATGGCCCTGATCCGGCGGAGGTGCCGGCGCCTTTCCGATGGGCGAACCCTTCCGTGAGGCGGAGTAAAAAGATAACCAGCCTGGAGGGCCTGCACAACCCGTCCGTGGAAGTATTTTCGGTGATCCCGGCGTCAGGCCCCTGACCTGGGGTTTTCCGGTCGGCCCACGTCGCGGACTTCCACGATGTGGTACGACTTCTTGCCCTTCCGGAGCATCAGGTACCGGTCGTGCAGCAGCGGCACCTCGGCGAGCTCGGTGTCGGCGTCGATGCGGGTGCCGTTGGCGTAGTACGCACCCTGTCCGAGGTTTCTCCGCGCATCACCGTTCGAGCTGGCCAACTCGGTTCCGACGAGGACCGCGACGAGGTCGTCGAGCTCGGCGGCAGGGCGAACACTCGACGGGATCTCGCCCACCAGGCTCCCGAGTGCGGCGGCCGACGCACCGCTCGGATCGGAACCGAACAGGAGGTCGGCCGCCTCGGAGGCGGCCGCGGCCGCGTCTGCGCCGTGGACCAGGGTCACCACGTCCTCGGCGAGCGCCTTCTGGGCGACACGGCGGTGGGGGAATTCCGCGTGTTCGGCGACGATCGAGCGGATCTCGTCGACCGGACGCAGCGAGAAGGTGAGCAGCTGCGCCTCGACCTCGTCGTCGGCGGTCTGCATCCAGTGCTGGCGGAACTGGTAGGGAGAGGTCTTCTCGGCATCGAGCCAGACCCGGGCCCCGGTGGTCTTGCCCAGCTTGGACCCGTCGGAGGCGGTGAGCAGGGGCCACGAGAAGGCATGGACCGCCGTCTGGCGCGTGCGGCGGATCAGGTCGACCCCTCCGATGATGTTGCCCCACTGGTCGGAGCCGCCGACCTGGATCATGCACCCCAGGTTGTCGTGCAGCCAGAGGTAGTCGTTGGCCTGCAACAGCATGTAGCTGAACTCGGTGAAGGAGATGCCGTGCTCGGAAGCGATCCGCATCTTGACGCTCTCGCGGGCGAGCATCTGGTTGACCGTGACGTGCTTGCCCACGTCCCGCAGGAACTCGAGCAGGTTGATCGGCTCGGTCCAGTCACGGTTGTCGACCAGCACCCCCCGCGACGGATCGGACAAGTCGACGATTCGGCCGAGTTGTTCCTTGATGCTCGCCACGTTGTGGTCGAGCGTCTGCTGGTCGAGCAGGTTCCGCTCCTCGGAGCGGCCGCTGGGGTCGCCGATCATGCCGGTGGCTCCACCGGCGAGGGCGATCGCCCGGTGGCCGGCGTCCTGGAACCGACGCAACATCACGAGACCGATCAGATTGCCCACGTGCAAGCTGTCGGCCGTGGGGTCGCAGCCGTAATAGATCCCGACGGAGCCCTCGGCCACCTGTCTCCGCAGGTGCTCGCGGTCGGTCGAGTCGTGGATCAGGCCGCGGTCTTCGAGATCTGCGACCAGATCGCCCGCACGGGTCGTGGCTTCCCTCATCGTCGGGCAAGGGTACTGTCGCCGCGTGCCCGAGACCGATGACGTCGGGGAGTTGATGCTCCACTTCCGGAACCTCGCCCGCACGTCGCTCCCCCGTGCTCCTCTCAACGCAGCCCTCGCCTCCGGGATCGCCGAGCGCCCCGACCTCGCCCGACTCCTCCTCGAGGCTCCACCCGAACAACGCCAGCCGGTCCTCCTCCTCGCCGCGCTCCACGATCTGGTCCTCCGGGAGCCGCGGCACCGACTCGCAGAGTGGTACGGGAGTGTCGTCCCCGCACCCCGTCCGGCCGACGACCCACGCCTCATGCCCACCGTCGGCGAGTTCATCAGCACGCGCACACTCGAGCTCACGACCCTGCTGCGCACCCGCCGCACTCAGACGAACGAGGTCGGACGATGTGCTCTCTACCTGCTCGGGATGTCGGGCCTCGACGACGACGCCGGGGACCTGGCCTGGCTCGACATCGGATCCAGCGGCGGACTTGCTCTCCAAATGGACCGCTACCACTACCGCTTCGACCCGGGAGGCGTCGTCGGCCCGGCGTCGCCGGTCGTCCTCACGACCGGCCTCCGTGGTGACGCGCCGGTACCGACCCGCCTGCCCCGGATCGCCGCCCGTTGTGGCGTCGATGTTGCACCGCTCGACGTGAACGACCCCGATGCCGCCCGGTGGCTGGAAGCCTGCTGCTGGCCCGACCAGGCCGACCGGTTCGCCCGTCTCCACGCCGCCATCGGGATCGCCCGCGAGAGCCCGCCGGAACTCCTCGCCGGCGACGCGGTGGCCTCCCTCGCCGCCGCGGTGGATCGAATGGCTCCTCGGGGGCACCCGGTGGTCACCAACTCCTGGGTCCTCAACTATCTGCCGCCGAGCCGGCAGACGGACTACGTGCGGGAGTTGGATCTCGCCGGAGGGCGACACGACCTGACCTGGATCTTCGTCGAGTCACCCCGCCAGACACCCGGGCTGCCCTGGCCGCCCCGACTGCCGCGGCCCGACGAGACCCACCTGATGCGCGCCACATGGCGTTCGGGGGAACGCAGGCTGGAGCATCTCGCCCGTGTCCATCCGCACGGCTACTGGGCCCACTGGGAGAACTGACTCGGAATGTCAGGTGCCGGGAAGGCCCTCGAGCTCGCTCGACGCCTCGTTCAGATCGGCGACCAGGATCTCGGACATCTCGCCCTCGTACGCCCGCTCGGGGTGTGATCGCACCGCCCGGTCGAGTGCATGGGCGTCGTCACCCACGAGGATCCGCCAGCGCTCCTCGCGCACCCCGTCGAGAATGACGCTCGCAGCCTCGGCGGCGCTCATCGGCGCGTTGTCGCGGAACATCTCGTTGGCCGCGTCGACGAGTGCCTGATCCTCGTCGCTGATCGGGTCGTTCACTCCGTGGCGGAACGAGTTCTCGACGATCGAGGTCCCGATGTGTCCCGGCATCACCACGGAGGCCTTCACGTGGGGCGCGTTGACCCGCAGGTCGGTGAGCAGCGCCTCGGTGAAGCCCTTCACCGCGAACTTGGCCGCCGAGTAGGCCGTATGGGGACGGTCGGGACCGAGGCTCGCCCAGAAGCCGTTCACGCTGGAGGTGTTGACCAGATGAGCTTCCTCGGCGGCGATCAAGGCGGGCATGAATGCCCGCGTGGCGTGATACACGCCGCCCCAGCAGACATCGAAGCAGCGGTCCCAGGACTCGCGGGTGTCGGTGATGACGCTGCCACCACCACTGAGACCGGCGTTGTTGAACAACAGGTTGACGTGGTCGGAGTCGTGTGATGCGAGCACTTCATCGCGGAAGACGAGGATCGCGGCCTCGTCGCCCATGTCGCAATGATGGGTGCTGACACGAACGTCGCTCGCCGGTGCAGCGGCGAGCGCCATCTCGCGCGTCTCGGCCATCTTCTCGTCGGAGAGGTCGCACATCGAGACGTGGGCTCCGGCGGCCGCCAGTTGGATGGCGAGTTCCCGGCCCATCCCCGAGCCTCCCCCTGTGACGACGGCGATCTTGCCTGCAAAGTCCCTCACCTTGCGGAAGCTACTGACGAAACGACGATCGACCTCAGTCGGAGGGCAGCCGGAACCGCCACGGGCGGTCCGCGGCCCGGCTGATCCCGACCCGGGAGCCGGTGCGGATCTCGCCTTCGATCACGTACCCGTCGTCGAGCAGCCTGAGTTCGGATGACGATGAGCACAGGTCCACTCCGTCGTGGCCGGACCCGATCGCGAATGCCTGGCACAGCTTCCCCGGTCCATCCGTCAGTTCCCGCTCCGGGCGACCGTTCCGCCGCTCTCGCATCACGCCGATTCCCGCGAGGGGGCGCACCGCACGGAGCAGGACCGCGGCACCGTTCCCCTCCGGCCCGGTCACGACGTTCGCGCACTGATGGATGCCGTAGCTCACGTACACGTACGCGTGCCCGGGTGGACCGAACATCGAGCGGTTGCGCGGCGTCACGCCTCCGAACGTGTGGCTCGCCGGGTCGTCCTCCCGGTACGCCTCCACCTCGGCGATGCGGCCGCGCACGACCGCACCGCCGACGCTCGACTCGAGCAGCAATCCGAGCAGTGCGGGAGCGACGTCCACCGCGTCGCCCGCCAGGCGGGTGCGGGGGACGGACCTCATCGCGCGTCGAGGGCGGTTGCCTCCGTGGCCAACATCGCCCTGTAGGCCTCGACCTGGCGGGGCAGGTCCTCTGGACCTGCAGCCCCGCGCGAGGTCCGCATCCGGACTCCCACCCCCGGCCGCACGAGAGCCGCGGCATCCGGGCCCAACTGCGGGCTCTGCTCGACGAGCGACCGCAGGTCTCCCTCTCCGGCGAGGTGACTTCGCACCAGCGTGCCCACAACGGCGTGCGCCTCCCGGAACGGCATCCCCGCGCGCACCAGCCACTCGGCCAAGTCGGTCGCCGCGGTCGTCTCCTCGTCGGCCGCTGCGGCCATCGCCCCGGTGTCGAAGTCCGCTGTGGCGATCATCCCGCTCAGCGCGGCCACGGCGAGGCCGATGTGCTCGACCGAGTCGAAGAGGGGCTCCTTGTCCTCCTGGAGGTCGCGGTTGTACGCCAGCGGAAGGCCCTTGAGGGTGGCCAGGAGACCCGTCAGATTGCCGATGACGCGCCCGCTCTTGCCGCGGGCCAACTCTGCGATGTCGGGGTTCTTCTTCTGTGGCAGCATCGAGGAGCCGGTCGCGTACGCGTCGTCGAGCCGGGCGAAGCCGAACTCGCCCGAGGTCCACAGCACCCACTCCTCGCCGATCCGCGACAGGTGCACACCGATCAGAGCGAGGTCGAAGACGGCCTCGGCCACGAAGTCGCGGTCGCTCACGGCGTCGAGTGAGTTCTCGAACGGGCGGGCAAAGCCGAGATCCTCCGCCGTGCCCTCCGGGTCGATCGGCAACGACGAGCCGGCCAGGGCACCTGCCCCGAGCGGGGACACATCGAGTCGGCGAACGGTGTCGACCAGACGGTCGACGTCCCGCCCCAACGCCCACCCGTGGGCGAGGAGATGGTGGGCCAGCAGGACCGGTTGGGCCCGCTGGAGGTGGGTGTATCCGGGCAGGTAGGCCTCCCCCACATCGACGGCGCGGTCGAGCAACACGCGCTGGAGCTCCAACACACCGCGCGCCACCTCCATGAGCTCCCGCTTGCACCAGAGGCGGAGATCGGTGGCGACCTGATCGTTCCGGCTGCGGGCCGTGTGCAGCTTCCCGCCGGCAGGACCGGCGAGTTCGGTGACGCGCCGCTCCACGGCGGTGTGGATGTCCTCGTCGCTCGGGAGGAACTCGAACGACTCCGAGCGGAGCTCGCCGGCAACCTGTTCGAGTGCCGTGAGGATCGACTCGCACTCTTCGGGACTGAGCAGGCCGCCGCGCAGCAGGCCGCGGACATGGGCCTCCGATCCGCGGATGTCGTCGCGCCACATCGTGCGGTCGAAGGGCAGGCTGACCGAGTAGGCCATGAGGGCCTCGGCAGGACCGCCCTCGAAGCGGCCGTGCCAGAGCGTCTGTCCACCCTCGTCGGGGGCTGGGTTCTCCTCGGTCATCTCAGTCCAATCCGGCGAGATCGCTGAGCGTCCCGGCGAGTTCGGCTCCGTCGGGAGTCGCCGAGACGCACAGCAGGGTGTCGTCACCGGCGACCGTACCGAGGAGGCCGTCGAGACGGCTGCGGTCGAGCGCGGACGCCACCACGTGGGCACAGCCCGGCGGAGTCCGGAGGACGACCAGGTTGCCGGACACGGCCACCTCGGCGACCCACTCCCCCAGCACCCGACGAAGGTGATCGGCCGGGGCCCGCCGGTCGGGCTCGAATTCGGGAATGGCGTACACGGTGCTGCCGCTCGGAACCCTCACCTTGACCGCACCGATTTCGTCGAGGTCGCGCGAGACCGTGGCCTGAGTGGCATCGATCCCCGAGTCGGCGAGGAACTCGATCAGCTGGGGCTGGCTGGTGATCTCGTGCTCACCGATGAGACGGCTGATCCTCTGCTGGCGCTGCACCTTGGTGGTCATCCGGTCACCCCGACGCGTTCCGCGAGCGCGGAGGCGATGAGCGACACCGCCTCGGTGATCTCGTCGCTGCTCACGGTGAGGGGCGGTACGAGCCGCAGGGTGGAGCCATCGACGGCGTTGGTGATCAGTCCGGCATCGAG
Source organism: uncultured Ilumatobacteraceae bacterium (assembly GCA_965601935.1). GTDB lineage: Bacteria > Actinomycetota > Acidimicrobiia > Acidimicrobiales > Ilumatobacteraceae > CBFCWZ01. The sequence continues at coordinate 14,993 of CBFCWZ010000019.1, read as the reverse complement.
GAGATCGGCGAAGACAGCCGTCGCATCGATGCCGTCGGCCAGTTCGACACCCAAGATGAGGCCCGACCCGCGTACTCCGGTCACGCCGTCGACCTCGAGCAGGGCGGACGTCAGCTCGGCCCCCTTCTCCCTGGCGAGGCGGGGGGCGTCGAGCCGCCTCATCTCATCGATGGTGGCAACGACCGCAGAGGTCGCGATCGCCGTACCGGAATAGGTGCTGCCGTGGTCTCCCGGCTCGAACGCCGCGGCCACCTCGGTGCGCGCCCAGCAGGCGCCGACGGGCATGCCGTTGCCGAGCGCCTTGGCCATCGTCACCACGTCGGGGGTGATGCCCGCCTCCTCGAACCCGAACCAGGCGCCCGTGCGGGCAAAGCCGGTCTGGATCTCGTCGACGATCAGAAGTGCACCCGTCTCGTCACACAACTCGCGGAGGCCGGCCAGGTAGCCCTTGGGCGCCGGCTTCACGCCGCCCTCGCCCTGGATCGACTCGACCAGCACGCCGGCGACCCCGCCGTCGACGGCCGCCTCCATCGCATCGAGGTCGCCCCACGCCACGTGCCGGAAGCCTTCGGGCATCGGGTGGAACGGCTCGTGCTTGGCGGGTTGACCGGTGGCGGCGAGCGCGGCCAGCGTCCGGCCGTGGAAGCTGCCGAAGGCGCTGACCACCGTGTGCCGGCCCCGGCCGCCGTGCTTGCGGGCCAGTTTCAGCGCACACTCGACCGCCTCCGCGCCCGAGTTGGTGAAGAAGATCTGACCACTCGCTCCGGAGGCCTCGCGCATGAGATCGTTGATCTTGACGGCGGCTGCGGTCGCGACCGGATTGGCGAAGAAGTTCGACACGTGCAACAGCTTCGATGCCTGCTCCGAGATCGCCTGGGCCACGACCGCGTTGGAGTGCCCGAGTGAGACGACGGCGATCCCGGCGAGGAAGTCGAGATAGCGCTTCCCGTCGCTGTCCCACAGTTCGGTCCCGGAGCCGCGCTCGAACATGATCGCCGGCGCGCCGAAGACCGGCATGAACGGGCAGTGGTCGGCGGTGTCGTGTTCGAATGCGTGAGCACTCATGAGCCCTCCTCGGGGTCGAGCGTGACCATGGTTCCGATGCCCTCGTCGGTGAAGATCTCGAGCAACAGAACGTGGGCGATCCGACCGTCGAGAATGTGCGCCCGGCGCACGTCGTTGCGCACCGCACGGATGCAGCTCTCGACCTTCGGGATCATTCCTCCGACGATGGTGCCGTCGTCGACGAGCCCCGTCAGCTCGTCGGCCGAGATCCGGCGGATCAGGCTCGCCGGGTCGTCCACCTCGCGGCGAAGTCCTTCGATGTCGGTCAGGTAGACGAGTTTCTCGGCGCCGAGCGACTCTGCGATCACCCCGGCGACCGTGTCGGCGTTGATGTTGTAGGCCTGTCCTGTCTCGTCGGAACCGATCGTGGCGATCACCGGGATGAAGTCGTCGTTGATGAGGCCGTGCAGCACGGCGGGGTCGACCTCGGTGACGTCGCCGACGTACCCCAGCCTGGGATCACGGGCCCGTGCCCTGATCAGGCCCGCATCGACCCCGCTCACCCCGACGGCGAGGTTGCCGTGGACGTTGATCGCAGCCACGAGCTGCGGATTCACCTGGCCGCGCAGGACCATGCGGGCGATCTCGACGGTTTCGGCATCGGTGACGCGCAGGCCGTCGACGAACTGGGCCTCCTTGCCCAGACGGTGCATCAGGTCGGAGATCTGAGGGCCACCACCGTGGACCACCACGGGGTGCATTCCGACGAGGTGCATCATCACGATGTCCTCGGCGAACAGCGTGAGAGCGTCGTGGTCGGAGGTGCCGGCCAGGGCGTTTCCCCCGTACTTCACGACAACGGTCTTGCCGACGAACCTCCTGATGTACGGCAGCGCCTCGATCAGCGTCGCTGCTCTCTCCGCAGGCGACTGGGTCATGAGTCGACACCTGCCGGTCCGGCCGACACAGCGGCGGCCAGGGCGCGAGCCTGGCGTCGAGCCGACCGTGCGTGAGGTCTGCGTGGCTGCCCCGGGGCGGGACCGATCATCACGGCGCGAGACCCGTCGTGCTCAGCCCGGCGGACTCGTCCAGGCCGAGGGCGATGTTGGCGGCATGGAGGGCACCCCCGGAGGCGCCCTTGGTGAGGTTGTCGAGGGCGCACATCGCGATCACCGATCCCGTCCGTCGGTCGTAGCGGCCGGAGACGTGGACGGCGTTCGATCCGAGCACCGACTTGGTCGCCGGCGGGGCCTCGGTCACGGTCACGAACGGTTCGGTGTCGTAGGCGTCGTGCAGTACCTCCATGACCGTGTCGGCCGTGGCCGCGTCGGTCGCCCGGGCGTGGCAGGTGGCGAGGAGGCCCCGGCTCATCGGCACCAGGTGCGGCGTGAACAGGACCTGCCCGCCGATCTCCTGCTCCATCTCGGGTGTGTGCCGATGGTGCAGCAGGCCGTACGCCACGGTGTTCGAGTCGATCGAGCTGAAGATGTTGGTGTCGGTCGGGTTGCGGCCGGCGCCGGTCACCCCCGTCATCGTGTCGACGACCAGGCCGGTGGGCTCGACGAGACCTGCTGCGACCAGTGGTTCGAGCGCCAGCACCGCGGTGGTGACATGACAGCCGGGCGTCGCCACGAGCCGCGCCCCCTTCAGTTCGTCACGATGGAGTTCCGGCAGGCCGAACACGGCCTCGGCCAGCAGTTCCGGCTGGGTGTGCTCGAAGCCGTAGTAGTCCGGGTAGGCGGTGGCGTCCTTGAGCCGGTACGCCGCCGACAGGTCGACGACGCATCCGACCCGATCGACGACGTGGGGTGCGAACTCCATCGAGGCGGCGTGGGGCAGGCCGAGGACCACCAGATCCAGCCCGTCGAGTCCGTCGGGGTCGAACTCCTCGAACACCAGATCGGGGTAGGCCCCGATCAGTGACGGATACATGTCGGCCACGCGTCGTCCCGCGGAGGAATCACCGGTCGTCACCGCGACGTCGAGGTACGGGTGGTGGGCGAGCAACCGCAGTAGCTCGGCTCCTGTGAATCCGGAGGCGCCGACGACGCCGACCGACAATGTCTCGGACATCTGGATGACCATACAGATCTACGAATGATCATGCAACCATGTGGGGGACAGGCCGAAACGTGTCCTGCGGACGCCCTCCGGGCGGGGCACAATGGAGGCGATGTTCGCCCACGGCGCTCCGACCAAGGGACGTCTTCTCGTCGCGACGCCGCCACTGGAGGATCCCAACTTCGACCGTACCGTGGTGTTCGTCCTCGAGCACCACGACGACGGCGCCATCGGCGTGGTCATCAACCGCCCCAGCATCGAGGCTCTCGACGAGCCCCTCGACCGCTGGATCGACCTCCAGTCGACCCCGTCGTCGATCTTCGACGGAGGCCCCGTCGAGCCGAACGCCCTGATCGCCCTCGCCGCCACCCATGCTCCGCTCGACGAGAGCGACGAGAACCTCTCCCCCATCACCGGGCGCATCGCCTCCGCCGACCTCACTGCCGACCCCGCGCTCGTCGCACCCGAGGTGGACGGTGTACGGGTCTTCCGCGGCTACGCGGGCTGGGGCCCCGGCCAACTCGAAGACGAAATCGACGCCGGGGCGTGGCTCGTGCTCGACTCCGAGCCCGACGACGTGTTCAGCCCCGAACCCGACGAGCTCTGGCGGACGGTGCTGCGCCGCCAACCGGGGCGGCTGGCGTGGCTGGCGGACGCCCCCGACGACCTCGCCGCCAACTGACCACCGGCGCCATCCGGTACGCGAGGCTGGTCGGGTGACGATGGGTGACCGACTCCGCACGGCACGACGCCTCGGCTGGATCGATCCGGCCCGTCTCGCCGCGACTGCGGCCGCCGTCGCACGGTGGGGCCCCACGCCGGCGAGCGCGTGTGCCGCTGCCGCCACCCGCCATCCCGACCGACTCGCGGTCGTCGATCACCGCGGCGCGCTGACGTACGCAGAGCTGGATCGCCGCTCCACCCAGCTCGCCCATGGGTTCGAGTTGCTGGACCTCGACGATCGCGACCACCTCGGCGTGCTGTGCGCGAACCATGCCGACTTCGTGGAGGTCTCGGTCGCGGCAGCCAAGGCGGGGCTCCCGATCGTCTATCTCAACACCGGCTTCGCTGCGCCTCAGCTGGGCGACGTACTCGACCGGGAGGGGGTGACGGTGCTCGTCGCCGACGCCGACCTCATGGAGACCGTCGTCGCTTCGACGTTCCGGGGCATCGTGTTGGCTGCAGACGAGGGCAGGCCGTCGAGGCAACACCGCTCCCTGGCCGACCTCCGGACGGGGGCCCCCTCGCGCCGGCTCCGGCCGACCATGCCCGTGGCCCCCGTCCTCCTCACGTCCGGCACCACCGGTGTCCCCAAAGGGGCCCGGCGCAGCGCCCGTGCCGTCGATCCCGCCGCGGCGCTCGCCCTCCTGGAGACCATCCCCTACCAGTCGGGGGACGTCACGGTGATTCCCACGCCCTTGTTCCATGCCTGGGGCCTGACGCAGTTGTCGATCGCGATCGGCACCGCATCCACATCTGTGCTCGTGCGCCGCTTCGACCCGGCGGCCACCTTGTCGGCGGTCCAGGAGCACCGGGCAACGGTGCTCGCCCTCGTGCCGGTGATGATGCGACGCATCCTGTCATCCGAGGTTCTCGCCACGACCACCACCGGATCGCTCCGCGTCGTGGCGTCGAGCGGCTCCGCGCTCGCAGCCGACGCTGCGCTCGAGTGGATGGATCGTGTCGGCGACACGCTGTACAACCTCTACGGCTCCACCGAGGTGGGCCAGGCGACGATCGCGACACCGGACGATCTCCGTGCCGCCCCCGGCACCGCGGGTCGTGTCGTCCCCGGGATCAGCGTGGAGGTCGTGGACGCACACGGTGATGCCGTCCCCACCGGCGAACAGGGGCGGATCATGGTCGGAGGACGCGGTCAGTTCAGCGGATACACGGGAGGCGGCACGAAGGAGATGCTCCGCGGCCTCATGGCAACAGGAGATGTCGGCTACTTCGACCGCGACGCGCGGCTGTTCGTCACCGGCCGGGCCGACGACATGATCGTCAGCGGCGGGGAGAACGTGTACCCCCAGGAGGTCGAGGATCTTCTCCACACGATCGACGGGATCGTGGACTGCGCCGTCGCGGGGGTCCCCGACGAGGAGTTCGGTCAGCGGCTGAAGGCGTGGGTCGTGTCCGCCTCCGATGCAACGCTCGACCCCGACGAGATCAGATCGCTCGTCGCCCGCCGACTGGCGCGGCACAAGGTGCCGCGTGACATCGCCTTCGTCGACACTCTCCCCCGCACGAGCACGGGCAAGTTGCGCCGCGTCGCCCTCAGTGATCAGCAGTGAGCAACCGGATCGCCCTGTCGGCGCGGTCGAGCGGCACGAGCAGATGATCGTGGCGGTAACCCGCCAACACATTGCACGGGATCTCCTCCTCGGCGAGGACGCTGCTCACGTGGGCAGTGAGTCCGACAGCTTCCAGGCTGGAGTGGACGCTGAGGGTGAGCCAGGCCATCTCGACGGGCACCTCCCACCCCGCCGCGACGGCGTCGGCCACCTCGAGCACGTAGGTCGTCGACTCCTCCTCGTCGATGCGGGCGTGGGCGCGGGCGACCACGGAGGCGGGCGGATCGTCGCTCTCCCCCATGGTGAACACGCCGGAGCGGCGGACGACGCGCAACGTCGCCAGCATCTTCGCGAGGTCGGTCTCCCCGGGGGCCGGCACGTCAGCCCCGCAGCTCGGCGCCGAGCTTGACCGCAGCCGCCTCGACCCCCCGCCGGACGTCGGCGATGTCCTGGTCGGTCAGGCTGCGTTCGAGCGCCTGCAGCCGGAGCCGGTAGGCCAGGGAGCGGGCGCCGTCCGCCACACCGCTCCCCCTGTACACGTCGAACAGATGGAGATCGACGAGGTACGTGCCGGCGCCCTGACGGATCGCCCGGTCGAGGCGCTCGGCCTCGACCTCGTCGGAAAGGACGAACGCGAGGTCGAGGTCGCTCGATGGCTGCCGGCTGGTCGGCTTCCACTGCGCGGGTTTCGGCTCGCGGGCGAGGAACTGGTCGAGGTCGATCTCGAGGATCGCAACGCGCTCGTCGATGCCGAACGCCCCGAGCACCTGCGGCGCCACCTCGCCCACCCCGCCGAGCGGAGCCTTCCCGGCCTGGAGCGTGGCCGACCGGGTCGGGTGCAGTCCTGCGGGCGGACGCGACTGGTCGATCCGTGCTCCGCCCCCGAGTGCGGAGGTGAGCTCGCGCCACACTGCAACCGCAGCAGGGGCCTCCTCGCCTGCGAGCACGACCGTCAAGGCCTCGTACTCCCCGGGCAGCTCGCCTTCTCCGGGCGGGTAGACATGACCGATCTCGAAGAGCTTCACGCCGGTTCGTCGGTGCGATTCGTTGTAGGCCAGCGACTCGAGCAGGCCGGGCCGCAGCGAGGTCCGCAGCACGCTCTCCTCGGTCACGAGCGGGTTCGTGATCGTGAGGGCATCGGTGGGCAGGCCCGCCTTCTCCAGAGTCCCCGGCGCGAGGAACGGATTGGGCATCGCTTCGCTGATGCCGAGGCCGTACAACACATCGCGCACGTGGCGACGTCGCTGCTGACGCAGACTCAGCTCACCGTGGAGAACCGATTTCGGAACGGTCTTGCCGAGGCGCGCGTAGCCGTAGTGGCGGGCCACCTCCTCGATGACGTCGATCTCCTCGGTCGAGTCGGGCCGCCACGACGGCAGCGCCACCGTCCGCACATCGCCCTCGCCCGACACGGTGTAGCCGATCGGGTCGAGGAGGCTCGGCAGGTCGTCGGCCTCGATCGCAGTGCCGAGGATCCGGTTCACCTCGGAGATGCGCACCTCGGTCGAGCGGTCCCTCGGGGGCAACTCCTCGGTGCACACGTCGACGAGCCCTTCATGGACGACGAGCTCGGGGCAGGTCTCCGCGAGCAGCTCCGCGAAACGGGCGATGGCCGTCGGCATCCCGTGCGGATCGACGCCGCGCTCGAACCGCTGTGATGCCTCCGAGCGCAGACCGGATCGGGTGACCGACTGACCGATGCCAACGGGCTCGAACCACGCCATCTCCAGTGCCACCGTGGTCGTGGCATCGCTGATCTCGGTGTCGAGGCCACCCATGATCCCGCCGAGTCCGATCGGAACGTCGTTGCCGTCGCAGATGAGGACATCGCGCGGATCGAACATGCGCTCCTCACCGTCGAGGGTGGTGAGTTGCTCGCCCTCGTGGGCCACCCGGACACGGAAGCCACCGCCACCGAGAGTAGCGAGGTCGTAGGCATGGTTCGGCTGGTTCAGTTCGAGCATCACGTAGTTGCTCACGTCGACCACGTTGCTGATCGGACGCATCCCCGCCGCCGCCAGCCGGACGGCCATCCAGTCGGATGACGGGCCGACCTGTACACCGGAGATCACCGTGGAGGTGAACCGTGAGCAGCGGTCGCCGGCGAGGATCTCCACCGGGGCCGTCCGCGACGGAGGCGCGGTCGTGAGCGCGGGCGCGGGCGGTCGGAACTCGACGTCCATCGCCGCGGCGAGGTCGCGGGCGATACCCACGTAGCCCCAACAATCGGGCCGGTTGCGGCTGACATCGGCGTCGAGGAGCACGTCGGGCCGGAGGCCGAGCACCTCGCCGTACGGCACACCGAGTGGGGCCTCGCCGGGCAGCACGTAGATGCCGGAGTGGTCGTCGCCGAGCCCGAGCTCACGTGACGAGCAGAGCATCCCTTCGGAGTCGATCCCGAGGATGCCGCGCCGTTCGATGGTCATGTCGCCGATCTGGGCGCCGAGTGTCGCCAGCGGGACCACGTCCCCCGGCTCCATGTTGAACGCGCCACACCACACGTGACGTTCCACACCGTCACCGGCGTCGACGAAGACGCGCTGCACCTTGGCCGCGTCGGGATGTTGTTCGAGGCGGAGCACCCGGGCGGTGACGACTCCGTCGACCGAGCCACCGACCTGCTCGATCGCTCCGATCTCGATACCGAGATCGGTGAGTGCGTCCGCGACCCGTTCCACGGCGGACGGGTCGGAGGGGTCCGCGAAGTCGCCGTATTCGTTGAGCCAGGAGAGAAGGACCTTCATCAGAACTGCTCCAGGAAGCGGATGTCGTTGGTGTACATCTCGCGGAGGTCGTCGATGCCGTGCCGCTCCTTCGCCATGCGGTCGATACCGAACCCGAAGGCGAAGCCACTCCATTCCTCCGGATCGAGGCCGCCGTGGCGGAGCACGTTCGGATGCACCATGCCGCATCCGCCCAACTCGATCCACGAGCCGTCGGGACGTTGGATGTCGAACTCCGCCGACGGCTCGGTGAACGGGAAATAGTTGGGTCGCAACCGCGAGGTGAAGCCCTGGCCGAAGAACGCCTTCGTGAAGGCCTCGATGGTCCCTGCGAGGTCGGCCATCGTGATGTCGCGGTCGATCACCAGGCCCTCGATCTGGTGGAACACGGGCATGTGGGTCGCGTCGGGCGTGTCCCGGCGGAACACCCGGCCCGGGGCGACGATGTAGATCGGAGGGTCCTGTTCGAGCATGGTCCGGATCTGGACCGGCGAGGTGTGGGTCCGAAGAAGGGTCGTGCCCTCCTTGCCGTCGGGGGTGACGTGGTCGACGAAGAGCGTGTCGAACTCACCCCGGGCCGGGTGGCCCCCGCCCATGTTGAGGGCCTCGAAGTTGTGCCAGTCGGTCTCGACCTCCGGGCCCTCGGCCACTTGGAAGCCGAGGCCGACGAACACGTCCTCGAGGCGTTCCCAGGCCTGGGTCACGAGGTGGGCATGCCCCCGTGCCGGGCGGCCGGCGATCTCTGTGAGGTCGAGACGCTCCTGTTCGATGCGGGCGTCGGTCTCGAGCGTGGCCAACTCGGCGCGGCGTGCGTCGAGCGCTGCGGACACGGCTGCGAGGGCCTCGTTCACCGCGGCGCCGGCCTGCTTCTTCTCTTCGATGGTCGCGAGGGAGCCCAGCCGCTTCTTCAGGCCGGCCAACTCCCCCTTCTTCCCGGTCAGGCGGGGGGCGAGCGCCATGACCGCGTCGACGGTGTCGGCGGTGGAGATCTCGGCGATGGCCGCGTTCTGCGCGGCCTCGATGTCAGTGAGCACGAAGGTCCTTTCGTAACGACGAGTGGTCAGGGCAATCGGGATCCCCGGACGGACTCAGGACGTGGCGCAGAGGCGAAGGTGCGTGGCGGCCATCCCCGGGTTCACCCGGGGCACCGAAATCGCATCGTCTTCGGGCACTTGGTCACTTACCCAATGGTAGCCGAGCGGCCCCCGAACCACGTCGGTAATGTTCCCGCGAGTGCAGTCGTGGAACAAACGCACCACGGCCGGAATCGCCATCTCCACGATCTGGTTCGTCGGCGTCCTCTTGATCGGTGAGCAGGGAGACCTGACTCCCGAGGCGTCCCGGATGCTGGCGATCTTCGGTGCGGCCGTCGTGTTGTGGGTGACCGAGGCGATTCCCCTGGCCGCCACCTCCATCGGCGTCATCCTCGCCGAGATCCTGCTGATCTCCGACGAGGCGCTCATCACCACCGCCAGCGATGGCTACGAGCCGCCCCCCTTCGCGTCGATCTACGCCGCCCTCGCCAACCCCACGCTGATGCTGTTCCTCGGCGGTTTCGTACTCGCCGAGGCGGCCTCGAAGTACCACCTCGACCGCAACCTGGCCAGCGTTCTGCTGCGCCCGTTCGGCACGTCCCCGAAGCTCGTCATCGCCGGGATGATGTCGATCACGGCGGTGATGTCGATGTTCATGTCGAACACCGCCACCACAGCGGCGATGATGGCAGTGGTCCTGCCGGTCGCGGCCGGCCTGACCGATCCCGGCACCAAGGCGGCTCTCGTGCTGGCCGTTCCGGTCGCCGCCAACGTCGGTGGTATCGGGACCCCCATCGGCTCGCCACCCAACGCGATCGCCCTCGGTCGTCTGTCCGAAGAAGGAATCGACGTCGACTTCCTCAAGTGGATGGTGCTCGCGGTGCCGCTCGCTCTCGTCGTGCTCGTGGCCGCCTGGTTCTTCCTCACGCGGAGGGTCGGCGAGGACGCTCCCGACGTGCGGATCGAGGTCGGCGGGGCCTTCGAGACGAGCACCGCCGCGGTGATCCTCTACGTCACCTTCGCCGGCACCGTCGTCATCTGGCTCACCGAGTCGGTCCACGGCATCCCGAGTTCGATCACCGGGTTCTTGCCGGTGGTGATCCTCCTCTCCACGCAGGTGTTCAGCACCGACGATCTACGCCGCCTCAACTGGCACGTGCTCTGGCTCGTCGGAGGCGGCATCGCCCTCGGCAGCGGGGTCGGGACGACCGGTCTCGACGAGTGGTTCGTCGGCCTGTTCGACTGGAGTTCGTTCTCCACGCTGTTGCTCACAGCGATCCTGGCCGTCCTGGCGATCACTCTCAGCACCGTCATCTCCAACTCCGCCACCGCCAACCTGCTGGTCCCGATCGGGGTCAGCCTGGCTCTCAGTGGGGCCGCCGATCTCGATCCCGTCCTGGCCGGTGTCGTCATCGCCCTCGCCTGCTCACTGGCCATGGCGCTCCCGGTGTCGACGCCACCCAACGCGGTCGCCTACGCCTCCGGCTACATCGAGACGCGTGACCTCGCCACGGTCGGGCTGGCGGTGGGGGCGGTCGGCATCATCCTCCTGCTGTTCGTGGCTGCCCCGATCTGGGACGCCACAGGTCTGCTGTGAGACGGTTCGTCGTCCTCGTCGTCGACGCGGCGCCCACGGCCGCCGGCGTGCCCGACGAGCAGTCCCGGTCGCTGGGTGCCGATCTCCGGGACATCAGTGACGGAACGGCCGAGATCATCGTGGTGCCGGATGCGCCCTCGGCGCTCCAGGTGGCCGACGAGGTGACGGCCGATGGCGCTCTCATCCCGGTCGTCTTCATCGATCTCGACCTCGACGGCTCTCCCGATGTCGAGCGTGTCGTGCAACTCCACGACGCACCGGCCCTCCGGCGCTCCCGCTTCGTCATCGTCACCAGCGGCGCCTCGCTGCAGGGCGTCGACCGCGCGCTCCAGGCCGGAGCGATCCAAGGGATGTTGAGCAGCCCGTGGACCCACCACGCGCTCGAGCGGCTGGCCGTCTCCAGCCTGGTGACCTTCCTCGTGGAACACGCACCGGACGAACTCGAGCGGCTCGAGTCGAAGTTCGAGCCCGCCGAGCGCGAACGGGCTCAGAAACGGGTGGAACAGGCGCGGCGCGCCTCTCCGGCCACTCCGGAGGACACCCATCACCTCCTCGACGCCTCGGTCACCGACGAGGACGTCGAGAACCGGATGATCCAGCTTCTCGACGAGGCGCTCGGCCACCCGCCGCGGCTCAGGGTTGCACCCGGAACGGTGCTCATCGAGGAGGGCGAGGACGTCGGGGGCATCTACGTCATCCGCGAGGGAGTGGTCCGCCTCAGCTCGAGCGGCCAGAAGGTGCTCCACGAGCGCTCGACCGGGGCCATCGTCGGCCTGCTCTCGCTCGCCCAGCACCGCCGGGCGATGCTGCAATGCACTGCGGTCACGGAGGTTCGGGCGATCCCTGTCACCCTCGGCCAGCTCGGACGCGCCCTCGACGTGAACCCCGAGATCGGCAACCTGCTCACCCGAGTGCTGATCACCTCACTCGCCAGGAGGTTGCGTCGCTCCGACGAACTGCAGCTGGAGCTCGATCGCAGTCTCGCCGCCCTGGCCGAGGCGAGGGCCCAACTGGTGGCCCAGGCCAAGTTCGCCACGCTCGGAGAGATGGCCGCCGGTCTCGCCCACGAGCTGAACAACCCCACAGCTGCGCTGGTCCGTGTCCTCGACCATCTCGGCGACGACGTGCCCGGGCTGATCGACGACCCAGCTCTCGCCGACGAGTTCGACGCCCAGTGGGTCAGCATCCCACCCTCCCCCGCGGAGACCCGTTCCCGCCGACGCGCCCTGACCGATGCGCTCGGCGATCGCCAGTTGGCCGAACGACTCGTGGCGATCGGGGTCTCCACTCCCGAGGAGGCCCGACAGGTCATCGCGCGGGGCCTTCTGGACCGTACCGAGGTCGCGGCCAGGGTGGTCGACGGCCTCCGGGCCGGCCAGGGCGCTGTCGCCCAGATCGCCTCCCTCGTCGACAGTCTGCGGAGCTATGCACGAGGCGACGACGGCCGCGGGCTGCTGGCCGAGGGAGTCGACATATGGGAGGGGATCGATGCGGCGGTCCGTTTGCTCTCCCACCGACTGGGCGAGGTCCGGGTCGAGACGGACGGCACCGAAGTGCCGCCGATCCGCGCCCGGAGCGGCGCCCTCCAGCAGGTGTGGACGAACCTGCTCACCAACGCCCTCGACGTCAGTTCGCCCGGCGACGTCATCCGCGTCCACGTCGATCAGCCGGCCTCCGGCCGCATCCGGGTCAGCGTGGCCGATCAGGGCGCGGGAGTCGCGCCGGAGCATCTCGCCCGCATCTTCGAGCCGCGCTTCACCACCAAGGACGGGCGGGTCCGATTCAACCTCGGTCTCGGGCTGTCGATCAGCCGGCAGATCGTCCTCGACCACGGCGGCACGATCGACGTCGAGAGCGAGCCGGGCCGTACCGTGTTCACCGTGCTACTCCCGATCGGGGGCCCCGAATGAGCGAACTCAGCAGCGAAGCGACCGACCTGGCGGGCGACGCGGCGGCAGGGCGCCGCCGATGAGCGAGCTCGTCATCCTGGTCGTCGAGGACGAGCCGGAGGTACGCGCGGCCATCGTCCGTGACCTGGCTCCCCTGACCAGCCACATCCGCATCGACGAGGCCGAGAGCGTCGACGATGCCCTCGCCGCGCTCGACGAGGCGCGCGAGCTGGGGGACGCGGTGGGTCTCATTCTCGCCGACCACCGGCTCCCCGGCCGGAGCGGGGTCGACCTGCTCGTCTCGCTCCACCACGACGAGGCCACCGCCGCGATCCGCAAGGTTCTCATCACCGGACAGGCCAGCCACGGCGACACCATCCGCGCCGTCAACGATGCCGCGCTCGATCACTACATCGCCAAGCCGTGGGCGCCCGAGGATCTCCTGGCGACCACGATCGAACAGCTCACCACCTACGTCATCGCCTCCGGCATCGACCCCTTGCGCTACGCCTCCGTGCTCGACGGCCCGCGCCTGTTCGAGGCGTATTCGAAGCATCCCCCCGCCGAGTAGGGCCGAGCGGGACGCCTCAGCCGTTGCGCTGGCGGGCCGCCTCGAAGGCCAGCACCGTGGCGGCCATTGCCACGTTCAGCGATTCCGAACGCCCCTGCTGGCGAATCGTGACCCACTCCTCGATGGGCCCCGCGCTGTCGTCCCACTCGGCGGGAAGGCCGGCGGCTTCGTTGCCCAGTATCAAGGCCACCCGGCCCGTGAGGTCGACCTCGGTGTGGGTCGTCACGGTTCGGCCCGCTACGTCGTGGCTGCTGGTGCCCACCAGCCGGAGCCCGCGCGACGACAGCTCGTCGAGGGGCACCGTCAGTACGGGCACGTGGAACAGTGCGCCGGCCGAGGCGCGCACGGCCTTCGGGTTGTACGGGTCGACGGATCCGGGGGTGAGGACCACAGCATCGGCGCCGGCGGCCTCGGCGGAGCGCAGGATGGTACCGAGGTTGCCCGGATCGTTGAGCCGATCGGCGACCACCACGAGGCCGGCCGTGTCGAGCACGCCCGGCTCCGCGGGCGGCAGCCGCACGAGGACGAGCGGCGGTTGGGGCGACTCGGTCGAGGCGACGCGCTCGAACACGCCGGCGGCCAACTCGTTGACCGGACCCGCACCTGGCACGCCGTCGGCCCCCTCGGGCACGTACTGCGCGAGACACTTCCATCGGGCCGCCACCAGCTCGGCCGCGAGAGTCGGCCCCTCGACGACGAACAGACCGTCACCATGACGAGCACTGCGGCGCCCCAGAAGGCGCCGCAGGTGTTGAACGTGTCGGTTCGTGTACGAAAGAGAGGCCATCCGCCGAGCAGACGCAGTGGTGTCAGACGCCCGCTTCGGTTTCCGCGTCACTCCTCGAGGAGAACGAGGCGGGGAACCCAGTACCGGGATCGGCCATCACGGCGTGATCAGAGCGCGGCCTTCGCGCTCTCGACCAGGCGGGCGAATGCGGCTTCGTCGGTGACCGCCAGATCGGCGAGGATCTTGCGGTCGACCTCGATGCCGGCTGCGTTGAGCCCGGCGATGAACCGCGAGTAGCTCATGTCGTTCTGGCGGCAGGCGGCGTTGATCCGCTGGATCCAGAGACGGCGCATCTCGCCCTTCCGGGCGCGCCGGTCGCGGTAGGCGTACTGCCCGGACCGCATGACCTGTTCGTTGGCGGCGCGGAACGAACGGCTCTTGTTGCCGTAGTAGCCCTTGGCCTGCTTGAGAACCTTCTTGTGGCGGTTGGTCTTGGTGACGCCACGCTTCACTCGTGCCATGTCAACTCCTTCGTGTCGTGCTCGGGCTCAGCGCTCGGCGAGCAGTCGCTTGATCTTCTTCTCGTCACCGGGGTGTACGTCGACATCGGCGGCGAGACGGCGTGTACGCGTGGACGGCTTCTTCTCGAAGAGGTGCTGACGGTTCGCCTGCTGGCGTCGGATCCGTCCCGTCCCGGTCTTCTTGAACCGCTTGGCGGCGGTCTTCGAGGTCTTCATCTTCGGCATCTCATGCTCCTTCGGTGTCCGCCGCAGTGGAAGCGGCATCGGCCGCTTCTTCGGCCTGCTTGGCGGCTTCGGCGGCCGCCTTCTTCATGGCTTCCTGGGCCTTCTTGTCAGGAGAGAGCACCATCGACATGCTCCGACCCTCGAGCCGGGCGTGGCTGTCGACCTTGGCCGCCGGACCGACTGCCTCGAGCACATTGTCGAGGATCTTGCGACCCAACTCCGGGTGCGCCATCTCGCGGCCCCGGAACTGGAGGGTTACCTTCACCTTGTGCCCGTCGTCGATGAAGCGGATGACGTTCCGGGTCTTGGTGTCGAAGTCGCCCTTGCCGATCTTCGGTCGGTACTT
>CBFCWZ010000018.1:0-21556 GCA_965601935.1 uncultured Ilumatobacteraceae bacterium | reverse complement strand
CGCGTCGTCGTCGTTGACCTCGACGCCCTCCGTGCTCGGTGTCCGGCGCCCCTGCGTTCAGCCTGTCACCTGTGTGCGAAGCTCGCACCATGGGCACCGGGTCGCCGATCCCGAGCTGGGTCGAGACGTTCGCGAACCTGCAGTCTGCGTCGACGGTCGAGGAGCTGTGGGGCGTACTGCTCGAGTGGCATGGGGCCCGCGGCTCGTCCGCGTGGGAGGAGCCGTACCTGTTGTTCCTACGATTCCATCGCCACGACTCGACCAACGCCGACATGACGGCCGCCCTGTTGTGCACCGACTACCGCTGGCGCAAGGCCGCACACCACCTCATCGCCCGTCTCACCGCCTCGGGTGTCCTGGACGGGAGGCAACTCGACGAGCTCGCCGACTGGTTCAGCACCGAGGCATTCGAGATCTCGCTCGAGACCTCCGACACCGGCCACCGCGATCGAGCGT
The DNA here is from genome assembly GCA_965601935.1 of uncultured Ilumatobacteraceae bacterium. Taxonomy (GTDB): domain Bacteria; phylum Actinomycetota; class Acidimicrobiia; order Acidimicrobiales; family Ilumatobacteraceae; genus CBFCWZ01. The sequence goes on along the minus strand of CBFCWZ010000018.1, from coordinate 21,100 downwards.
CGATCGTGCAGCGTCCGATCTGGCCGCCATTGCGGCGCTGGGCCGCACGACACGAAGTGGCACGCCACCCCGAACGTTGGCGCGATGTCATCACGGCGTCGACGGTGCTGCCGGCACGCGACGCAGCCGCCACCGTCACAGGGGTCATGGACGCCGCAGACCACGTCCCACCAGGACAACAGGCCGAGCTCGCCGAGGTGGGCCTCGACCACGGCTCCGGTGTTGTGCGTCTCACGGCGCTCCCGATCCTCGCTGCGACCTCCGGCACCGATGCCGCCATCGCAGTTGCGCAACGCGACCCGTCGGCCAAGGTCCGGGCCTGGACGCCGATCCCGTCCGACAGCGAGCGGGGCCCGCGCGGAGGCCACCCGTCATCCGATGCGGCGGAGAATTCGACGAACACGTCGTCCGGCCAACCCTCCCTCTTCGACCAATGAGGGGACCTCGCGCAGGACGTCTGACTTCTCTCGGCGCTGCACTTGTTGCACATGGGTGAGAGGCCACAGGAATGGGACTGGCAGCTGAGATTCGCCCAGGTTCGGTGCGAGAGCGTCAGCTCGAACTGATCCGGCGTTGCTTCGGCAGCCCACGGTGCGACTCGGTTGGTCGACGCTGACGGTGTCGCCGTCGACGTTCCCGACGCGCTCGTCGACGTGTGGGAGCAGGTGATCGATCAACTTCGCGCCGGCAACGGTGACCGTCGTGCCGTTACATGCCGAGTTGAGCAGGTGCCGACGAGCGCCGAGACGCGTCGGTGATCGCAGTGGACCCGGCCACGAGGGCGGCGATGACGCCGAGGCCCGGCCGATCGATCATCGTGCTGTTGGTGTGTGGAGGAGGACCCCGTCGACACCGCCTCTCCGCCAGGTGCGCCAGGCGTCGGTGGACCACAGCGCCCACACCACGAGTACCGGCTGGAAGAAGAGGCGAGCGAAGCGTTTCGCGTCGGTGTCGAGTCCGAAGGCGTCGGACCCCTCGAGCCACTGGGCGACATTGCCCGGGAAGATCAGGACGAAGAACCCGGCCACGATCCAGCCGACCATCGCCCGACGACTGCTGACGAGGATCAACGCAAGGCCGAGGACGATCTCGACGACGCCGGACAGCAGCACGACGAGGTCGGCGTCGACGGGCAACCAGTCCGGGACCTGGGCCTGGAACTCGTCGCGCCGAGATGTCAGGTGACCGATGCCGGCGACGACGAGCCCGCCTCCGAGCACCCAGCGAGCAACTGAACGAGCGGACCATGTCATCTCCAGAACCTACGCACCGTCGCTCGGACCGTTCGATCCGACATCTCTGCCACAACCCCGAGGAGCACGCGATCGCCGACGCCGGACAGCTGGGCGGTGAGCTCCTCGGCGTGCTCCGACAGGCCCACCACGAGGAGTTCGTGATCGGTGCCCACGTCGAACTCGCCGACGTCGATGCGATCGCCGAACCCTCCGGGAACACACCTGTGCCTGGTGCGGGGCGCAGTGGCCTGCGATGGTCGGAGCGAAGGGTCACCGCGTGACGGTGATGTCGTAGGCGCAGGTGTGCGCCCCGGCCGTCTTGTGGGTGACTCGCTGCACCGTTGCGTCGGGGATCAGCTCTTGGAGCAGGTCGAGTTCAGCGGAGCAGGCCTGGCGGAAACGGTTGGCGACGGTCCAGATCGGGCAGTTGTGAAGGTTGATCCGGAAGTGCTGGTCGTCCAGTTGCTCGTGATCGGCCAGGTAGCCCTGCGCATCGAGCAGCTTCGTCACGATGTCGACCCGTTCGTGGATCGGCCGGCCGACGACGCGTTCCCGGGCGGTGTCGACCTGACGTTGCCGCCGCCGCTCGAAGACCCGGTCGACGATGTCGGGGTCCTCGGCTTCGATGTCGCCGAGCAGTTCGATCGCGAAGTCGCCGCCGGTCGTCTCGAAGAGCGGTTCGGTTCGTACGGTGGCACGGTAACGGTCCACCGGGCGCCCGGGCTGGCCGCGCACCTTGTCGGCCTCGACGAGGCCTGCGGTGCGCAACGCGCCGAGGTGTTGGCGGACCCCGCTCGTGGAGATGCCGAGGGCGGTGGCGAGTTCGTCGGCGGTGATCTTGCCGCGGCGCTTGACGGCGACCAGCACGCGTCGTTGCGTGTCCGAGATCGCGGTCGTAGCGGTTTCCACGACACGGACGGTACCAGGTTTCGGATCTTTTACAAGCTCAAACTTGTAAAAGCGACGGCAGACCGATACAACGGGTGCTGCGAACAGGTGCCGCACCGCCGATCGACACGACGGCGGCGGTGGTATCGACCACGAGTGAGCCCCCCGATTGAGTCACGAGGACGACGTTCGATGAGCGAAGCGATGCGAGAGATCGAAGAACTGACCGAGTCCGACTACGAGTTCGGGTTCAGCACCGACCTCGACACCGACGTCGCCCCGCCCGGGTTGAACGAGGAGATCGTGCGGCTCATCTCGGCCAAGAAGGACGAGCCGGAGTGGCTCCTCGAGTGGCGGCTGTCGGCGTTCGAGGCGTGGCAGGCGATGGAGGAGCCCGACTGGGCCAAGCTCGACATCGCCCCGATCGACTACCAGGCGATCAGCTACTGGGCGGCCCCGAAGTCGAAGCCCGTGCTCGACAGCATGGATGACGTCGACCCCGAGATCCGCGAGATGTTCGACAAGCTCGGCATCCCGCTCCACGAGCAGAAGATGCTGAGCAACGTGGCGATCGATGCGATCGTCGACTCGGTGTCGGTGACCACCACCTTCAAGGAGACTCTCGCCGAGGCGGGCGTGATCTTCTGTTCGTTCTCCGAAGCCGTGCACGACCACCCCGAACTCGTCCGCGAGCACCTCGGCTCGGTGGTGCCGGTGCGCGACAACTACTTCGCCGCGCTGAACTCGGCGGTGTTCTCCGACGGCTCGTTCTGCTATATCCCGAAGGGCGTCCGTTGTCCCATGGAGTTGTCGACGTACTTCCGGATCAACTCACAGAACACCGGGCAGTTCGAGCGGACGCTGATCGTCGCGGAAGACGACTCCCACGTGTCGTACCTGGAAGGTTGCACTGCGCCGATGCGCGACGAGAACCAACTCCACGCCGCCGTGGTCGAGTTGGTGGCCAAGGATCGCGCCGAGATCAAGTACTCCACAGTGCAGAACTGGTATCCGGGCGACGAGAACGGGGTCGGTGGCATCTACAACTTCGTCACCAAGCGCGGCCGGGCGCACACCGACGCGAAGATCTCCTGGACCCAGGTCGAGACCGGCTCGGCCATCACGTGGAAGTACCCGAGCGTCATCCTCCAGGGTGATCGTTCGGTCGGCGAGTTCTACTCGGTGGCACTGTCGAGCAAGCGCCAGCAGGCCGACACCGGCACGAAGATGGTCCACATCGGTGCCGACACGACGAGCACGATCATCTCGAAGGGCATCTCGGCCGGCCACGGGCAGAACACCTACCGCGGTCTCGTCAAGGTGTTGCGCTCGGCCGAGAACGCTCGCAACTACACCCAGTGCGACTCGCTGCTGCTCGGCAAGGACTGCGGCGCGCACACGGTGCCGTACATCGAGGTGAAGAACCCCGGTGCGCAGATCGAGCACGAAGCGTCGACCTCCACGGTCGGCGAGGACCAGCTGTACTACTGCCGCCAACGCGGCATGACCGAAGAGGATGCGATGTCGATGATCGTCAACGGCTTCTGCCGTGAGGTGTTCAACGAACTCCCGATGGAATTCGCCGTCGAAGCTCAGCGCCTGCTGAGCGTGAGCCTGGAAGGAAGTGTGGGCTGATGCTGCACGTCGAGAACCTCACCGCAACGATCGGTGACAAGCAGATCCTGAACGGCCTCGACCTCGACGTCGGTGCCGGTGAGGTGCACGCCATCATGGGCCCGAACGGTTCGGGAAAGAGCACACTCGCCCATGCCCTCGCCGGACGCGACGGATACGAGATCGGAGGGACCGCGACGCTCGACGGAGCGGACCTGCTCGACATGGAGCCCGAGGAGCGGGCCGCCGCCGGTGTGTTCATGGGATTCCAGTACCCGGTCGAGATCCCGGGGGTGAACAACATGTACTTCCTCCGGACAGCGCTCAACTCGGTCCGCAGGGCGCGTGGCGAGCAGGAGGTCAGTGCGCGCGATTTCCTCGCCGTCGCCAAGAAGGCGATGGATCTGGTCGAGATGAAGCAGGACTTCCTCGACCGGGCGGTCAACGCCGGGTTCAGCGGTGGTGAGAAGAAGCGCAACGAGATCCTCCAGATGGCCGTCATGGAGCCGCGCCTCGCAGTGCTCGACGAGACCGACTCGGGGCTCGACATCGACGCGCTGCGGATCATCGCGTCGGGTGTGAACGCCCTGCGCAGCCCCGAGCGGTCGATGATCGTGATCACCCACTACCAGCGCCTGCTCGACTACATCAAGCCCGACTTCGTCCACGTCCTGGTCGACGGTCGCATCGTCGAATCGGGCGATCACACGCTCGCGTTGCACCTCGAGGACCACGGCTATGCCGGCTTCGTCAACCACGACCTCGACGATGCACCCGAGCATTCGTTGACCGGAGCGCCGTCGTGACGATCGTCGTCGACCGACCGGCCTACCCGACCAAGCGTGACGAGGCGTGGCGGTACGCGCCACACCGCACGCTGGGCGAGTTGTCGTTCGGCCCGCCAGTGGACCTCGGCGCGACCGTACCCGACGATCTCGACGAGCAGATGCCGGCGCTCGGTGGCCCCCGTATCGTGGTGATCAACGGCGTGGTCGACACCGAACGCTCACAGCTCACGGCTCCGGCCGGTGTCCACCTCGCGACCCTGTCGGAACAGATCGGCGCAGGTGCCGCCTCGGTGGCCTCGCACGTCGAGGTCCCGGATCCGACTGATGCATATGTGGCGCTGAACCTCGAGTTCGGCGTGGACGGAGCGGTGGTCGACATCGCCGACGGCGTGACCGTCGACGTCCCGATCCACATCGTCGACGTCGAGATCCCCGACCACACGCAGAACGCATCATGCACTGGTGTCGTCATCCGCGTCGGGGCCGCCAGCGCGGCGACCGTCGTGGAGACACGCCTCGGAGCAGGGGCTGGGCTCGGTGGGTCGAACATCCGCACGACCGTCACGTTGGACGACCACGCCTCGCTCGAACACATCCTCCTCCAGGACGTCCCGTCCACCCAGGTGCACCTCAGCCGCGTCGACGTCACCCAGGCTGCCGAGAGCGAGTACCGCGCCCGATCGTTCAACCTCGGTGCGTCCTACGGTCGTGTCGCCTACGACGTCCGTCTCCTGGGCGCCGGCGCTCATGCCGATCTCTCCGGGCTGTTCTTCGGGTTCGGCGACCAGACGCTCGATCAACAGATCAACGTCGTCCACGCCGTGGAGAACTGCACCAGTCGGCAGTCGTTCCGCGGTGTTCTCGACGACCGGAGCACCGGCGTGTTCAACGGTGGCATCGCCGTCCTTCCCGGCGCCGACGGCACCGACGCAGAGCAGTCGAACGACAACCTCATCCTCTCCGATCGGGCCGAGATCAACACCCAGCCACGTCTCGAGATTCTCGCCGACGAGGTCGCCTGCAAGCATGGTGCCACCGTCGGCCAACTGGACGACACGGCGCTCTACTACATGCGCTCCCGCGGTATCCCGGTCGACGAAGCACGGCGTCTGCTGATCAACGGCTTCGCCGACCAGGTGGTCGACGACATCGGGATCGAGGCGGTGCGCGCCTGGATCGTCCATCGCCTCGGACACGAGACCGATGCCTGATCAGCCCGTCTCCGTCGGCCCCACCAAGGGCTTCACGCTTCCCCGCGACTGTGTCGTGACCGTTGTTCCGGCCGGCCATCAGATCAGGCTCGCCCGAGGAGACCGGGTGACCCTCCTGCAGGCGCTCGGAGGAACCGCCACCGTCACCACCCGCGACGGCGAGATGGCGCGCCTCACGCCCGAGGACTCGGTCGACTTCGGGTTCGTCGAGGCCGCCGACCGCCCGCACGCGACGAGCGACGAACCGTTCAGCATCGACCGGGTGTGGGAGGCGGCGACCACCGTCTACGACCCCGAGATCCCCGTCGACATCGTCGAGCTGGGACTCGTCTACCGGGTCGACACCGAGGAACTACCGAGTGGCGGCTGGCGTGTCGACATCGACATGTCGGTCACCGCGCCGTTCTGCGGGATGGGTGACATCCTGCGTCAGGATCTGCACGACGCCGTCGCAGCGGTGAACGGGGTCGAGGAGGTCGACGTGAAGCTCGTGCTCGACCCGCCATGGGACGTGTCCCGACTCTCCGACGTGGCCCGACTCGAACTGGGAATGATGTGAGCGACACCGAACCCAACGCGCCGGACCGTCCCGCGGTGACCCCACCCGACGTGGTCGGCGACGACGTCGATCTCGACGCCGTCCTGAACGCCTTGCGCGGCGTGATCGACCCGGAACTCGGCGACAACGTCGTCGACCTCGGCATGGTGAAGCGGCTCGAACGCGGCACCGACGGGACGATGCACGTCACGATCGCGCTGACGACTGCCGGCTGCCCCCTGCGCGCCCAACTGATGCGCGACGCCAAGGCGCGCGTGGGGTCGTTGCCGAACATCGACGTCGTCAAGATCCACTTCGGCGAGATGACCGCCGACGAACGCAAGAACGTGATGTCCCAAGCTCGGTGGAAGGCCCGCGACAACGCACTCGACACCGACATCCCCTCCACCGCGCGGATCCTCGCCATCTCCTCGGGCAAGGGAGGCGTCGGGAAGTCCTCGGTCACCGCCAACCTCGCCGTCCTGCTCGCCGACCGCGGACACACCGTCGGCGTGCTCGACGCCGACGTCGGCGGATTCTCGATGCCGCAGCTGCTGGGGATCGACGGAGAGATCGAAGGTGAGCGCGCCGGTGAGGGCAAGACGGTCATGAAGCCAGTCGTTCGCCCGGTCGGGCCCGGCGAACTCCGAGTCGTGTCGATGGGATCGATCTCCGGTGCGAACGAGACCGAGGCCATCATGTGGCGCGGGATGATGCTCAACCGCGCCGTCCAACACTTCCTCGAAGACGTGGAATGGGGCGAGCTCGACTACCTGCTGATCGACATGCCGCCCGGAACGTCCGACATCCAGATGGGCCTGGCGCGGATGTTGCCGCGCACCGACGTGATCATCGTCACGACTCCCGCCAAGGCGGCGCAGCAGGTTGCCGCCCGAGCCGCCGACATGGCCCGCAAGGGATTCCTCCGAGTGGCCGGGGTGATCGAGAACATGGGCCCGTCGACCGAGCCCGACGGCACGGTCACCACGATGTTCGGGTCCGGCGGTGGAGAGGCGCTTGCCGACGCCATCGGGGTCCCGCTGCTCGGTTCGGTGCCGCTCGATGCCTCGGTGGCCAACGGCGGCGACACCGGGCTCCCCGTGGCGCTCGACCGGCCCGACGGTCCAGCGGCTCTGGTCTTCGGTGCGTTGGCCGACGTGATCGTGGACGATGTCGCACCGCCGGTGAAGATCGCCGACTGCAGCCTGCGCGGTGCGCTCACCCGTGCCGGCGCCGACCTCGAGGGTGCCCGCGAACGAGCCCACGCTCGCTGACGACCCGTCGGACACCGGCGCGGCGTGCTCCACCACCAACGTTCCCTGCCGCATCGCTTGTGCCGTAGGAACCGCAGTCCGTTGGCGTGGCGATCGACGGGTCCACCGATGAGCGGTGGGGGCCGACTCGGGTGGGCGGCGCGGTGGCCCGTGTGACCCTCGGGCATCGACGCGGGCCCTATGTGCGCACGCTGCCGGCCCCGGCGGTTTCGGCGATCCGGTTCCAGAGTTGCTCACGCCGTTCGGCGGTGTCGGTCCGCCTGGTCGTGGGGAGTTTGTGGATCGGTCGCGCCACGCGGTCCAGCCAGAAGCGGCCGTTCGATGCGAGCGGCGTCTCGTCGGCGGCGAGCCAGACGACGGTGTCGGCGCCCTGGTCGGGGGTCCGCAGGAACGGGCCCATCACCTTGGCGAAGGTGGGGAGGCCGGCGTCGACGCCGGGGGTGTCGGCCCAGCCGGGGTGGAGCGCGTGGAACGTGACGCCTCGATCCCCGTGGCGTTCGGCCCACATCTCGTTGAGGGTGACCTGGGCCCGTTTGGCCCGGGCGTACTGCTCGGTGCCGTTGTAGTCCTCGGGGCTCATCTCCAGCCCGGACACCGTCAGGCCGGTGGCGTACATCCCACCCGACGACATCGTGAGGACGCGGGACGGGGCCGACGCGGCGAGACGATCGAGCAGGAGGCTCGTCAGCAGGAACGGGCCGACGACCTGGCTGGCGACCGTGGCCTCGGTGCCGTCGGGGGCGACACGGTGCTCGGGGTCGAGCGCGCCGGCGTTGTGGATCAACACGTCGAGTCGGTCGTGGTCGGTGAGCACCCGGTCGGCGAGGGCGCGGACCTGGTCGTAGTCGCCCATGTCGGCGGCGACGTGGGTGATCGACGGGTTGCCGGTGCTCGCAGCCAGTGCGGTGACCGTTCGCTCGTTGCGCTCGGCGTTGCGGCCGACGACGACGAGGCTGGCGCCGCAGCGGGCGAGTTGCTCGGCGGCGGCGTAGCCGAGCCCCGACGTGGCGCCGGTGATGACGATGACCCGGCCGCTGAGGTCGTAGTCGTCGAGCGGCGTCCAGCCGGCCAGCCGCCGGCGGGCTTCGTAGCCGAAGCGGGTGAAGCTGGTGACGATCGGCGCCTCGATGAGCGCGTCGGCGATCCCGCGCGGGTTCATGCGGCGGATGCGGCGACCCGTTCGCCGTTGAGCGCATCGACGAGCCCGGCGGCGGCGCGGTCGCCGATCCGGTTGAACGCCAGCCCGAGCAGCGGGTCGGACACACCGAGCACGCCCTTCAGGCGCAACTCGGCGTCGTAGGTGACGATCGAGCCGTCGCCATCGGCGTCGACGGTGATCGTGTCCTCCGAGGTCAACCAGGCGTTCTCGGCGTAGGCGGTCATCGTGGCCGATGCGTCGTCGAAGGCGGTGGTGTCGTAGCGCAGCGTCATCGTGCGACCGGGCACCTTGACCGCGACGTCGAACGACGCGCCCGGGCCGGCGCCGTCGCCCTCGACTTGCTCGACCTGTTCGACGCCGGGATCCCACTCGGCGAAGTTGGTGAGGTCGGCCATGTAGGCAAACGCCTCGGCGGGCGGCATCGGGGTGCGGACGTGGACGACGTAGTGGGCCATGCAGTAGTGAGCACCAATTCGGTGCGGAGTATTCCACCGCCCACCGGCTGTCATCGGCTCCCGACGACGCCTGACTCGGCGTTCGGTTCGGATTCGGTTGTCATCACTCGCCCTGGATGGGCCGCTTCGGCCGGCCGGGAGGACCAGTGGCTCGGGGGTGGCCACCGTCAACGTGGTTCCGAGGCGGGGCGGCGCAACTCGATCCGACCACATCGAGGTCGTGTCGTTCGAGCTGTCGTTCATCCAGGTCGTCGCGCTCCCACCGCGATGATATGCCAGTACACACGGCGATATACGATCGAACCATGGCCGAGGTCTCCGAGACGATCACCATCGATCAATCGCCGACCGAGGTGTGGAGGGCACTCGCCGCCTTCGAACGGATCGCGCAGTGGGCACCGAACGTGCAGCACTCGTCCCTCACGACCGAAAAGGCCGACGACGTCGGCGCCGTTCGCCGGGTTCAGGTCGGGCGGAACGCCCTCCTGGAGGAGGTCACCGCGTGGGAGCCGGAACGGCGGCTCACCTATGCGATCACCGGCCTGCCACCCGTCGTCCGGTCCGCGGTCAACACCTGGCGGCTCTCGCCGTCGGCCGACGGCACCGAGATCAGCCTGACCAGCACCGTCGACGCCGGCAACCGACCACCCCAACTGCTCGTCGCACGCATCATCGGCCGCGTCATGGCCAAGGCGTCTCGCGAGATGCTGACCGGACTGCGGCACCACCTCGAGGAGAGCGAACAGTGAGTCGTCCCGATGTCGTCGTCCTGATGACCGACCAGGAGCGGGCAGCCCCGCCGTACGAGTCCGCCGAGGTGACCGCATGGCGCCACCAACGACTTCCCGGCGCGCAGTGGTTCGCGGACCACGGTGTCTGTTTCCGCCGCCACTACACCGGGTCGCTCGCCTGCGTCCCGAGCAGACCGACGATGTTCACGGGGCAGTACCCCGACGTCCACGGCGTGAGCCAGACCAACGGACTCGGCAAGATGGAGGACGATTCGCGGATGCGGTGGCTGCGCCCCGGCGAAGTGCCCACGTTGGGGAACTGGTTCCGCGCCGCCGGTTACGACACGAAGTACGTCGGGAAGTGGCACATGACCCACGCCGATCTCGTCGACGGCGCGACCGGACGCCCCCGCTTCACGCACGACAGCGCCGGCAACGTCGACGCGGACGCGGTCCAGGAATACCTCGACGCCGACGTCCTCGACCAGTTCGGGTTCTCCGGGTGGGTCGGACCCGAACCGCACGGCGGCGACGCCGCGCTGTCCGGGCTGGTCTGCGACCCGATCTACGCGGAACGGGCGGTCAGCTGGCTCGAGGACCGCTACGAGCGACGTCGAGCCGGCGACGCAGACGCCCTCCGACCGTTCCTGCTCGTCGTCTCGTTCGTCAACCCGCACGACATCGTCTTCGCACCGATCTGGCTGGGTCGGTTCGGGCCCGACAACCCCTTCGCCGCGGATCCGCTCAACCCGCCCGACGTACCGCCGTCTCCGACCGACGACGAGGATCTCGCCGGCAAACCCGCCGCGCAGATCGCCTACCGGGCGTCGTATCCCACCACGTACGGACCGGCGCGCGTGATCGAGGCGGCCTACCGCGACAACGCCCAGGCGTACCGGAACCTGTACCACCGCCTGCACGTGGCAGCAGACGGGCCGCTCGACCGGGTCCGGCGGGCGGTCACCGACGGCGGGTCGACCGACGCCGTGCTGGTGCGCACCTCGGATCACGGCGAGTTGCTCGGCGCCCACGGCGGACTGCACCAGAAGTGGTTCAACCTCTACGACGAAGCGACGCGCGTGCCGTTCGCCATCGCGCGCATCGGCGAAGGTGCCACGGCCGCCCGCACGATCGACGACGCTCCCACGTCCCACGTCGACCTCGTGCCCACGCTGCTCAGCGCGGCAGGAACCAGCGACGCCGAGATCGCCGACGAACTGCGTCGCTCGTTCAGCGAACTGCATCCGCTGCCCGGCCGTGACCTGATGCGGGTCGTCGACGGCTCCGCCCCCGACGCCGATCGCGTCGTGTACGCCATCACCCGCGACAACATGCCCGAAGGCGACTCGGGTGCGAGCGGCATCGCCCGCCGGATCGGACGCGTGGACAAGCAACCACCTCCGCTGCGGATCCAGGTCCCGGCCCATGTCGCGGCGAACTTCGAGAGCATCGTCAGCCGCGTTGCCGACACCGACGCGGAAGGAGGCGGCGGTCGCCTCTGGAAGATCGTGCGCAGCTTCGACGATCCCGCCACCTGGACCGAGCCACACGTCCGTCACCTGTCCAGCTCCGGCCCGGCGGGCGACACCTTCCGCACCGAGCCCCTCCCGGACCAATGGGAGCTCTACGACCTCGACACCGATCCGATCGAAGCCGACAATCGATGCAACGATCCAGCGGCATCGGCCGTGTTCGAGACCCTGCGCACACGCCTCGTCGCAGAGCGTGAGCGCGCGGTGCCCTCCCGCAACGAGCCGTGGCCGTATGCGACCCGCCGGGCGGCCGGAGGCCCGCGCATGAAGAAGGTCCGGCCTCCGCAGCGGGCGCTCCGCAAAATTCTCCAGCGGGCGGGCCTCCATCCCGACGACACCGAGACCTTCGACGTCGATCTCACCGGCCGACGCGCCCTCGTGATCGCCACCAACCACGGCGTCCTCGACGTCGGCAAGCCGACCGGCGTCTACTCGAGCGAGCTCACCGTCCCGTACTACGCATTCCTCGATGCCGGCATGGACGTCGACGTCGCCAGCCCGAACGGCGGCACGATCCCGTTCGACCCGCAGTCACTCAAGGGGCCGCTGCGCACGGAGGCATGCGACCGATTCCTCGCCGACGACGATCTCCGCACGAAGGTCGATCAGTCGTTCGCCATTTGCGACGTCGACATCGCTTCCTACGACATCGTGTACCTCGCCGGCGGATGGGGGGCGGCGTTCGACCTCGGCTTCTCCGAGGACCTCGGGCAACAGATCAGCGCGGCGAACGAGCAGGGCAGCGTGATCGGCGGCGTCTGCCACGGCCCACTCGGGCTCCTCAAGGCCACTGCGTCCGATGGTCGGCCTCTCGTCGAGGGTCGACGGGTCTCGGCCGTGACCGACAAGCAGGTACGCGAGCTCGGTATCGACCTCACGCCGCACCACCCCGAAACCGAACTGCGCAAGCTCGGCGCCGAGTTCGAGAGCGCCACCCGCTTCCGTGATCCGCTCGCCAATCACTGGGTGGTCGACGGCAACCTGGTCACGGGTCAGAACCAGAACGCTGCGCCGATGGTTGCACGCGAAATGATGCAACTCGTCGCGCACCAGCAGCGTTGACCTCGACGATCGAAGGAGCAGCATGTACCTCGTCCACGGACTCACCCGGTCGTACTTCACCCGCAAGGTCACCGGCTACCTCGACTACACCGACCGCCCTTGGCGTCTCACACCGATGGGCCCCGAGCCGGCCGGGCATCCCTCGGCCGCAGCTGCCGGGTGGACGGGAGCGATACCGGTCGTCGACACTCCCTCGGGTGAGCCGATGTGGGACTCGACGTCGGTGATCGAACACCTCGACCAGTCAACCGACACACCGACCGGGCGTGGCGTCCTCCCCGACGATCCGACGCAGCGCTTCCTCTGCTACCTCCTCGACGACCTCTCCGACGAGTGGCACTACCGCCCGGCGGTCGGCAGTCGGTGGTGCTACGAGGACAACACCGTCACCGCCGGATGGCAGATCGCCGAGGAACTCGGCGTCCACGTACCACTGCCCGGCGCAACCGTGCGGGAGATGGTCGTGGCCACGATGAGCGCCAGCCTGGACCACATCGGTATCGAGGTCGAGAACATGGACGCGTGGATGAGCGAGGTCGTCACCCCGTGGTTCGCCGCGCTCGGTGCACACCTCGGCGATGGCTATCTCTTCGGAGATCGACCGTCGTTGGCCGATTTCGCCCTCTTCGGTGCGAACGCCGCTCACTTCGTCGGCGACCCGTTCTGCCGGGCGCTCGTCGACGAGCACGGACCGGCTGCCGTGGCGCACACCCATCGACTTCGGACGCCGGAGCGGCACGCGTTCGGCGAGTGGAACGAGCCCGGTGACGTTCCCGAGACGCTGATCGCCGTCGTCGCCGAGGCCGGCCGTCACTACCTCCCGTGGGTCGCGGAGGCGACCGTGCACGGGTCCGCCGTCATCGAACTGGCGGACGGCGTGGCAGCGCGCATCGAGTCGTCGCGATTTCTCGAGTGGGCGCGGGGCGTGCTGCTCGCCCGATACGTCGAACTCCGATCCGACGAACTCGACGGCGTGCTCGAGGAAGCGGGGATCCTGCATTGCTTCGTCGACCACCTCGACCAAGCGACCACCGTTCCCGACGCAGCGGTACTGCCACGACCCGGCGACAACCGGCCGTACGCAATCAGCTGAGTGGCCTCATGCTGCTCGACCGGACTATTGCTACTGTGATACGCACTATTGTGGGCATTCGGGCGTGCTCGGGGTGAGCCGGCAACGAGGAGGACTGCGATGCGACCTGTGACTCTGAAGGGGGCGTACAGCTCCCCGTACACCCTGAAGATGAGGGCGGTCCTCCGATACCGGCGCATCCCGTACCGCTGGGTGTTGCGCGGCTCGGAGTGGGACGACCTGCCCGACGCCGACGTGCCGGTGATCCCCGTGCTCGGGTTTCACGGCGACGACGGCTCGGTCGACGTGATGGTCGACTCCAGCCCCCAGATCGCGCGGCTCGAGCAGGAGTACGACGGACGCAGCGTGGTGCCGATCGACCCGGCGCTCGCCTTCATCGACTTCCTGCTGGAGGATTTCGCCGACGAGTGGGTCACCAAGGCGATGTACCACTACCGCTGGACCTACGCCCCCGACATCGAGAAGGCGGGCCGACTTCTCCCACTCGACCAGGATCTCCACGGCGCCGACGACCACCTGCAGCGCGCCCACGACTTCATCATCGATCGGCAGGTGAGCCGCCGACCGCTCGTCGGGTCGACCGATGCCAACCTCCCCGTCATCGAGGGCAGCTACGAGCGACTGCTCGACATCCTGCAGGCGCTGCTCGCCGAGCAGCCGTTCGTGTTCGGCAATCGGCCGGGGCGGAGCGACTTCGCGTTGTCCGGGCAACTCACGCCGATGATGTGGTGGGACCCGACGCCGATGGGGATCGCCGTAGAGCGTGCGCCGCGCGCCGTGAACTGGATCCAGCGCATGGACGATCTCGGTTGGTGGCCCGTCGCCGGCGACGACGGGTGGAGCGACGTCGATGGGCTGCCGCCGGCAGTGCAGCAGCTCGTGCGGGAGGCCGGCTCGACCTACGCTCCGTTCATGCTGGCGAACGCGGAGGCCATCGCCACGGGTGCCGACGAGGTGGTCTGCGAAATCCTCGGAACGGAGTATCGCCAGGCCCCGTTCAAGTACCAGGGGAAGTGCCTCACCTGGTTGCGAGAGGCCTACGAACAGCTCGACGCCCGCAGTCGATCGGTGGTCGGCACGCTTCTGGAGGGCACGGGCTGCGATCTGCTCGTCGCCTAGGGGCCCATCGACGATGACCAACCAGCGCGACGTGACCGAGATCGACGAGTCGACCGAGGAGCAGAGCGTCGACGGTCGCCGACTCCGACGCGAGCGCAACATCGCGGCGGTGATCGACGCGGTGATCGAGATGTTCTCGGAGGAGGCGCTGACGCCGACGATCGAGCGCGCGGCCGAACGCTCGGGTCTCTCACTGCGCTCGGTGTACCGCTATTTCCCCGACCCCGAAACGCTCATCCAGGCCGCCATCGACGAGACGTGGCGACGCGGACAGGCGGCAGCTCACCTGTCGTCGATCGGGCGGGGTCCGTTCGAGGAGCGCGTCGGCCAGTTTGCGGAGATGCGTGTCCGGCTCTACGACCGAGTGGGCCCCAGCTACCGCGCCGGCCGACTCCACGCGCCGAGCAGCGTTCGCATCCGCGACGACCTCGAACGCACCCGCCGCACCCTGACCGAGCAGTTCGAGCGCCAGTTCCGACCCGAGATCGACGCGCTGCCGAGCGAACTCCGCCTGGTGCGTTCGACGACCGCCGACGTCATGAGCCAGCTCGAACTGATCGACCTGCTGCGGCGAACGCGCCGGCTCACGGTCCAGGAGTCGATCGACGTCGTCGCCGACGCGGTCGCCAACGCGCTCCGACCGTAGATCGACGTCACCGGGCCCTGCCGCGGAGCGCACGCGTGATGCCGTAGCGCACATTGCGAGCGTGTCCGAACGGGGCGGGTCTCCGTCCCGTCGTCGCCTGATCTCGGTAAGTGCGTTGCGACCTGGCAGAATTTCGACCGTGGTCGGGGAACGCGGTTGGCGCCGGACCCCCGATCGAGAGGTAGCACTCCAACCGACACGGGATTCAAGGTGATCGGTCGAGCCGACCGGGGCCTTGTGCTCGGGCGCTGGAATCCCAACTTCGATCGCAGCGGCCTCCAGCCCGACCTGACACCCACCACGCCGGCGGGAACCGGGAGCGGCCTGGTTCGGCACGTGCTGGACAATCTGGCACAATGTGGTGACCCGCCGGGGTCCGGTCGGACCGGAGTTCGCCCAGCACGGCCTGGTGAGTCTTCGGAACTGTCCCGTCGTCGTTCTGCTCCAGGACGCCTGCCAGGCAGGTCGCAACCTCGGGGTGAGCCTCGTGCAGGCCGATCAGCGCACTCGTGTGGAGTATCACCCCTACGGGTCGTCGCGCTGTGCTTCGATCTCGGCCCTCTTGGTGGCGGTGTGTTCGTCGGGCCAGCCGGTGTCGGTGCGGGGGAGGGCGGTGACGCGATCGAGGAGGCGCTGGGTCGGGGTTCGACTGTCGGGCTCTTCGCGGTGTGGGATCAGCTTGGCGACCACTTCGCCGTGACGAGTGATGTAGACGGCGCCGCTGCGTTCGGCTTCCTCGAGGACACCGGCCGTGTCGTTGCGGAGGTCGCGCACGCCGAATCGTCTCGTTTCCTCGTCATCGCCGGCGGCCTGGTCGGTGACGGACGCCCTCCTACGACTCACGGCAGTGGTGTCGCACGGAGATGTGCTACGTGCCTGGGGTGGGGTTGATCGCCGCTCCCTCGGTGAACCAGCTCCACGGTTTCGGGCCGGCGGCGTAGCGCGAGTCGACCCGTTCGATGTCGAACCCGGCGGCACGCACCAGCTCGACGGGGTCGCGCGTGAGATGGCAGCCGTCGGCCAGCAGCTTCTGGGCCGGTTCGATGCGCCGCTGCCACGTGGCCACCGACTCGTCCGTGGACAGGCCGTGTTCGAGGAAGTGGAAGCGACCGCCGGGGCGCAGCACCCGGCGGACCTCGGCCAATGCGGCCTCGACACCGGGGATGGTGCAGAGCGTGAACGTCGAGAGCGCCCCGTCGCAGGAGTCGTCGTCGAGGGGGATCGACTCCCCTTGCAGGCCGATGTGCTCGACATGGACGTGGGACTCGGCGATGCGTTCCTCGGCGAGGCGGCGTGCCGTCTCGGCCGGCTCGACGGCGTACACGAGATCGACCTCGCCGGGATAGGCGGGCATGTTGAGGCCCGATCCGAACCCGATCTCGACCACGGTGCCCGACAGCCCGGCAGTGACCTGCGTGCGCCACCGGCGCAACTCGCCGCTGTTGCAGGCCCGGTCGACGAGCCGGGGCAGGATGTGTTCTCGATAGAAGCCCACGCCATCTCCTGTCGTTGGCAGCCACCGATCAGCCGGCAGCCTCGAGCCGATGCTACGAGTTGGACCGGGCGCGACACGAGTGGCCGGCCTGGCGTGACCCGGCCCGGTGAGTGGGGGTCACGTCGACGCGTTGGAGGGCCCCTGGCCCGGGGATGGCTACTCGAGCCGTGAGGGTGGTAGTACCGAGGGCCATGAGCAGGGATCCAGGAAGAGATGTCTCCGGATCGGGTGTTGCAGCCGCGGCGTTGCTGACCGGTGTGGCCGGCTACCAGGTGGCCGTGGCCGCCGGTGCACCGCTCGGCGAGCACGTGTGGGGCGGCCGGTTCGACGCCGTCCTGCCACCGAAGATGCGCGCCGCCAGCGGTGCGTCCGCCATCGTGCTGCTGGCAGTTGCCGTCGTCGCCCTCGTCGCCGCGGGCACCGTGCGGCTCCCCTTCCTCGAGCGCAGGGTCGCCCGGCGGGTCACGGCCGTGCTGGCGGCCTACTTCGCGCTCAACACCGCCGGGAATCTGGCGTCAGAAAGCAAGGTCGAGAAGGTGATGATGGGTGCGGTCACGGCGATGCTGACTGTTCTCCTCGTGCGGATCGCCCGCACCACACCCTGACGCCTCGCGGCCAAGGCCAGGTGTCGGTGAACGTGCCCTCGCCCGTCAGCTGTCGAACGGGCCTCTCGGCGGAGGGTTCGACGGACCGCTCGGGGGGCGGTTGAACGGGTCGTTTCTTCGGCGGCGGGCGAACGGCATCCACTTGTCGTCGGTCTTCTCCGGGAGGCGGCCGATCAGCCAGGACATCACCAGAGCTGCCCCGATCGTCAGGATGACGACGGTGACGACCAGGCCCACCCCTGAGCTTCCGTTCGACGACGGCGCGGCGAGGATGCTGGCGACCTGGTGACTCGACACGCTGTCAGGCTACGACGACGCGGTCCCGCCGTGTCAGCGGCAGTTGTTCGTGAACGTGCCGACACCCTCGATCGTCGTCGTGATCACGTCGCCTGGCCGGAGCAGCTTGCCCTGGGCCATGCCGACGCCCTCCGGGGTGCCGGTGAAGATGAGGTCGCCGGGGGCCAACGTGAGGATCTCCGAGATGTACGACACGAGTTCGGGGACGTCACGGATGAGGTGCTCGGTCGAGCTGTCCTGGCGGCGCTCACCGTTGACGTCGCAGATGATGCCGATCGCGTTCCGGTCGGCGAGCAGGTCGGGTGACACGAGCACTGGTCCGATGGGGCCGTAGGTGTCGCGCGACTTGCCCATGTCGAAGTGGGGTGGCTTGGCGGCGAACTGGAGCGCCCGGTCGGAGATGTCCTGGCCGCCGGTGACGCCGGCGATGTGATCCCACGCGTCGTCCTGGTCGACGTTGCGGCACTCCGTGCCGATCACGACCACCAGCTCGGCCTCGTAGTCGGTGGCCTCGCCGTTCAGGACGACATCGGAGTTCGGGCCGACGATGCAGCTCGGGAACTTGGTGAAGATCACGGGGGATTCGGGGATCTCCCCACCTCCTTCCGCCACGTGATCGGCGTAGTTCAGCCCGATCCCGAAGGAGTTCCGCGGGCGGGGAACCGGCGCCCCGAGCGTCGCATCGGCGAGGCTGCCCGACGACTCATGCGAGCCGAGGTCGGCTGCCAACTCGTGGAGGCGTGCCGTCTGGGCGATCGCGTCCATCGGGTCGGGGCCGACGTCACCGCCGCTGATGGTGGCGACGTCGTAGTAGTTGTCGTCGGCATCGACCAGAACGGCCCGGTCGTCGACGTTGGCGAGGCGGAAGCTCATGACAGTTTCCTTCTTGGAGTGGTGGGGGAGATCATGCCGTCAGTGCCATTGCAGTGGCGAGGCGGCGGCTCGTCTCTGCGAGGTCGGCGGTGACCGCGGCGATGTGGCGATCGGGGCGGACGATCACCGTGTGGCGGTCGTCGACAACGCCCGGGAACGCTCCTCTTGGGACCGTCATCGCCGTTGCGCCGAGCCGCTGCCAGACGGGGTCGACGTCATGGCCGGTCGTGCTGATGACGAGCCATCCATCGGTGGGCAGCTCCACCTCGACCTCGGCAGCGGGGAGAACCGCACCGACCAGCGGGTGGCCCTCTTCGAACAGGTCGCCCTCCAGTTGTGGGAATGGTCGCCGGCCGTAGCCGGAGTCGAGAGCGGCGTCCCCGTCGTGGGCGATGGCCTGCATGAGTTCGCCGGCGTCGACGGCGTGCACGACCTGCCCCTCGGCATGGGGTCGACGCTCGGCCTCGTAGGTGTCGAGCAGCCCGTCGGTGGCATGGCCGGCTGCCACGATGGCGAGCTTCCAGCTCAGGTTCTCGGCGTCGCGGAGGCCCGTGCACATGCCCTGCCCGTTGAACGGTGGCATCTGGTGTGCCGCGTCGCCGGCGAGGAAGACCGGGCCGTCGCGGAACCGCTCGGCGACCGTGGCGTGGAAGCGGTACACGGCGGCGCGGTCGATGCGCAGCTGGCGGGTCGTGCCCCAGGGCCGGAGGAACTCGGCGATCGCCTCGTCGTGGAGCACGTCTTCGCGGGTTTCGTGTTCGTGGAGCTGGAACTCCCAGCGCCGATGTGCTCCGGGGCCGGGTACGAAGGTGTGGACGCGGTCGGGGTCGCAGTACTGGCGAGCGAGGTGGGGGAGCGGGAGTTCGGGGTCGAGCACGGTCGTGTCGACCACCAGCCATGTCTGGTCGAAGCCCTGGTCGACCATCTCGATCCCGCGCAGATCCCTGACGGTGCTCTTCGCCCCGTCGGCCGCGACGAGCCAGCGCGCCGAGATCGCTCCGCCCCGGATCTCGGTTCGCACACCGACGTCGGTGTCGGCGACGGCGACGGCCTCGACGCCGAGTCGCAGATCGACTCCCGCGTCGAGAGCGGCCGCGCGGAGGGAGGCCTCGAGTGCCGGTTGGTCGAACGTGACGATGGGTGGATAGCCGAGTCGCCCCACGGTCCCCGGCGGGAGTTCGACGCCGACCACCCGTTCGCCGGCCGCGTTCACGAACTCGCCGCCGGGGATCGGTGTCGAGTGTCGGCGCAGCTGGTCGCCGAGACCTGCCCTCTCGAACAGAGCTTGGTTCTCGTCGTCCATCCCGATGGCCCGGGGGAGGGGATAGATCTCCTCCGACTGGTCGACGGCGATGACCGACAGGCCGCGTTGGGCGCAGCGCAGGGCGGTCATCACCCCGACGGGGCCACAGCCCACGACGAGGACGTCGGCGTCGGTCATGCCGGGACGTACTCGACGACCGACTCGACCGACTCGCCCCCTGCCCGCCGGGCGACGAGATCGTCCGGGTCGAAGGGAACGCCGATCGGGTTGGCGGCGAAGACGGGGCCGGCCATGAACTCCTCGGCCTCCTGCGGCGTCATCGTGTCGATCTGCAGTTCGACCTGGTTGCCGTCGGGGTCGGCGTAGTACATCGACAGGGTCATCCCGTGGTTGATCGGGGCGATCGGCGTGATGCCCTTTGCCTCGAGCCGCTCGTACGTGGCGAGCAGATCATCCAGGTTCGAGTAGGTGAAGGCCACGTGTTCGAGACCGGCCGAGCTGCGGTCGTTCTCGGTGAGGGTGGGGACGGACAGGATTGCCAGCCGGTGGTGCTCGTCGTCATAGGTGAGGAAGCAGAGGAAGTCGTTCTGGTGGCGCACCTCGGCGCCGAGAACGGTCGTCCACCAGGCGATCGATTCGTCGAACCGTGGCGTGCGGATCACGAAGTGGGCCAGCTTCGCCGGCGGGATGATCTGGTCGGCCATGTGGGTCCTCCTGTCAGGTCGACGACCAAGTTGTACCAGGCGGCCCGTCGGGGGAGCGCGCCACTGCCTAGTGCAGGGTCGGCGGGACTCGCTCGCTACGGTCGCCGCGATGTCGTATGACTTCACGGGGAAGCGCGCTGTCGTCACCGGAGCGAGCAGAGGGATCGGGGAGGCGATCGTTCGGCAGCTCGACCGGGACGGGGCCCGCGTCGCGCTCGTCGCCCGGTCCACCGACCGGCTGGAGGCGATCGCTGCTGACCTCACGAACGATCCGCTCGTGCTTCCGGTTGACCTGTCGGAGGACGGCTCGGTCGACCGGATCGCCGAGACCGTGCTGGCGGCGTTCGGCGGCCTCGATGTTCTCGTGAACAACGCAGCGGTCGAGCGGAATCAGCCCGCCCACAAGGCGACCGGCGAGGCGATCGACGAGACGCTGTTCGTGAACCTCCGTCAGGCCTTCCTGCTGTGCGCCGCGTTCGCCAAGCCGCTGTTCGCCACTCGGGGTTCGATCGTCAAC